>NZ_JAUSUC010000025.1 GCF_030813365.1 Oikeobacillus pervagus | reverse complement strand
GATAATAGAATACGTCGTAAGGTGTTAACCAAAGTTGTACCATATCCGCGCTCAAGCGGTTCTACGACGAATTTCCCATAAGTGGCATCATCGCTGATCTCAACCGTTTCAATTTTTGGTTTTTCAATTTCGATCATTCAATTATACCCTCCTTCAAAACGTCGAAACCCCGATCAGATTCACGATTCTAATCGAAATTCCCCATGTTTACGTTCCCGATTGTACACAACAACTGGACTTACTTTCTGTAACGAACGAAACATCATATCCCATTATTGACAGAGATATAAAATATTATACAGAAAAATTAAACACGGCGACGTTTTGGTGGACGACATCCGTTATGAGGAACTGGAGTTACATCTTTAATAGCTGTAACTTCTAATCCTGCAGCTTGAAGAGCACGAATAGCTGCTTCACGTCCAGCACCAGGACCTTTTACAGTTACTTCAAGAGTTTTCATACCATGTTCAATGGATGCTTTTGCTGCTGTTTCAGCTGCCATTTGGGCTGCAAATGGAGTGGATTTACGAGAACCTTTAAATCCAAGAGCACCAGCACTTGACCAAGATAAAGCATTTCCATGAACGTCAGTGATGGTTACGATTGTATTGTTAAATGTTGAGCGAATGTGTGCGATACCAGATTCAATATTCTTTTTCACACGACGTTTACGTGTATTTGTTTTACGAGCCATTATGAACTACCTCCTTTACCTATTATTTTTTCTTATTAGCTACAGTTTTACGTGGACCTTTACGAGTACGTGCATTATTTTTTGTATTTTGACCACGAACAGGTAAACCACGACGATGACGAAGACCACGGTATGAACCAATTTCCATTAAACGTTTGATGTTTAGGGAAACTTCACGGCGAAGATCTCCTTCTACTTTAAAAGTATCAATGATATCACGGATTTTATTTAATTCATCTTCCGTTAAATCACGTACACGAGTATCCTCAGATACACCAGCTTTCGCTAAAATTTGTTGTGCAGTTGGTCTACCAATACCGTAAATATATGTTAATGAAATGACTACACGTTTGTCACGTGGAACGTCAACACCAGCAATACGTGCCATATATGTGCACCTCCTTTAAAATTATCCTTGTTTTTGTTTATGTTTTGGGTTTTGACAAATAACCATTACTTTACCACGTCTACGAATAACTTTGCATTTTTCGCAAATGGGTTTGACAGATGGTCTAACTTTCATTTTTTTCAAACCTCCTTAATATTTCGGAGTGCCTTTATTTATAACGATAAGTGATTCTACCACGTGTAAGATCATAAGGTGATAGCTCAACTGTTACCTTATCGCCCGGTAAAATCCGAATAAAGTGCATACGAATCTTGCCAGATACATGCGCAAGCACTGTATGACCATTTTCAAGTTCAACTTTAAACATCGCATTAGGTAGAGTATCTACTACTTTACCTTCGACTTCAATAACATCGTCTTTCGCCATTAAACATTTCGACTCCCTTCTCTATTTTTGCAGAACCTCATTATAAAACTCACGAATGGTTGAACGCAACCTTTCATTTGTAAATCGCCTGGTTTCAAATAAACAGACAGAACCGCTGGAATCATACAAACCCATGACCCGCGAGTACTATGCCAGGCTTGAGGCGCTGGACTTTGAATGAAACATATCCAGGAGGATGGATAGACCCTCTCATGTAATTGTTGACCAATCTAAAGTCCAAAATACTCGCGTACAATAGAAAAACCATTTGATTCAACATACGTTTAAATCGCCTGGGGGAATTTGAAAGACGCTCACCAGATTAAAACTTGTAATCAAGAGATTCTTCCGTTCATTCAGCCGTCGCAGGATTAACAGATGATGATCTTCATTCCGAAAACCTTTGACTTCATGATCACCATGATACCTAGTAATCATTAATAGAGTATGATCCCCTTCTTTACTAACGTGATTGCCTGGAATATCGTGAACAAATATACGTTCACAAATGTACAAAATGCTGCCACGAAAACCATTATACCTTTTAAAAGAAGGAATTGCATCATGTTGAATCATAATTTTTTCACAAGTAGCATCTTACTATATCATTCTATTCCAGAAGCCACAACTTTTAAAGCTCTTAGTTGATAATCGTTAGATGCAGCCTGCTTCATTTAATAACTTATTTCACGAGGGGCACTACAAATGATCATCCATTAAGGCCTACAAGTAATTGATCAATATCTTCGAACACTTTATCAATATCCTGCTGTCCGTTAATATCTTTCAAATACCCTTTTTCACTATAAAAATCTAGTAGTGGTTGAGTTTGCTTTAAGTTCACATCTAAACGATTTTGGACCGTTTCTTCATTATCATCTGCACGTTGATAAAGCTCACCGCTACAACGATCACAGACACCTTCATTCTTCGGAGCGTTGAATACAAGGTGATAAGTTGCGCCACAGTCTTTACAGATCCGACGGCCTGTTAATCTCTCCATAAGGATATCTTTATCAACAGCCACATTGATAACATAGTCAATCTTTTTACCAAAATCAGCTAAAATATTTTCTAAAGCATCTGCTTGTGCAACAGTTCTTGGAAAACCGTCTAATAGAAACCCTTTTTGACAATCATCTTTTGCTAAACGTTCACGTACAATTCCGATTGTTACTTCATCAGGGACTAATTCACCTTTATCCATAAAAGATTTAGCTTTTAAACCAAGATCTGTACCTTCAGCCATTGCTGCACGGAACATATCTCCTGTTGAAATATGAGGGATTCCATATTTTTCTACTATCTTTTCAGCTTGAGTGCCTTTTCCAGCACCTGGAAGACCCATTAACACTAGATTCATTTATACTCCCCCTCAAGAAAGACTATATAAATTAAGGTAATAATCCTTAATCCTATTTATTTTATGAAACCTTTATAATGACGTTTTACAAGTTGCGCTTCTAATTGTTTCATCGTTTCAAGTGCTACACCCACTACGATTAGCAAACTAGTACCACCAATTTGTGCAGCTGGAGGTAGACCTGCAAATTTAATAAAGAATACAGGAAGAATCGAAACAAACGATAGGAAAATTGCTCCTACAAATGTTAAACGATACAATACCCTAGTTAAGTAGTTAAGAGTATCCTTTCCTGGACGAATTCCTGGGATATAACCACCTTGCTTCTTCAAATTCTCTGAAAGTTGCTCAGGATTCACTTGAATAAAAGCATAGAAGTAAGTAAAGGCAACAATTAACGCAACATAGATCATCATACCAACTGGTTTTTGATAATCAAAAATATACTGTATTGTACTCGTTACTTTTCCAGAACCAAAAAAGGATGCGATCGTTTGCGGAGTTATAATAAAGGAAATCGCAAAGATTACTGGAATAACACCAGCCGCGTTGACCTTTAATGGTAAATGAGTAGACTGCCCTCCAACAGGACTGCGGCCTACAACTCGTTTCGCATACTGAATAGGAATTTTACGTAAAGCTTGTTGTACGAAAATGACTCCGACGATAATCGCTAATACAGCTAAAAGAATCAATAGTAATACAACAATCTTTAAGAATAACTGCTCTCCAGCTCCTTCAATTTGCTGCGCATATATTTGGTTAACAGCGTTTGGAATTGCCGCGACAATCCCCGCAAAGATGATGATAGAAATCCCATTTCCAACACCCTTTGCTGTAATCTGTTCTCCAAGCCACATAAGAAAAGCTGTACCTGCCGTTAATACGAGAGCAATTAAAAGATAAGTGCCGATCCCATTACTTTCGATTAATGATCCACCATATAAACGGTTAAAGCCGTAAGACATACCAAAAGCTTGAATTAATCCGAGAACAATAGTGAAATATCGAGTAAATTGGGCTAGCTTTCTTCTACCAACTTCTCCTTGCTTTGACCATTCTGTAAATTTAGGAACAACATCCATTTGCAATAATTGTACGATGATTGATGCTGTAATGTATGGCATGATCCCCATAGCGAATATAGAGAAGTTTTGCAACGCTCCACCGCCAAAAGTATTCAAGAAACCGATAAGACCAGCTTGTTCCTGCATTTTCAGAACCTCAGCATTAACATTCGGTACCGGAATAAAAGTACCTAGCCGAAACACGACTAACATAAGAAGGGTGAATATAATTTTTCTTCTTATATCACCCACGCGCATAAAATTGGAGATTGTACGAAACATTAAATCACCTCGGTCTTACCGCCGGCAGCTTCGATTGCTTCTTTCGCAGTAGCCGAGAATTTATGAGCTTTCACAGAAAGTTTTTTCTCAATTTTTCCATTTCCAAGAATTTTAATTCCGGATTTTTCTCTGCTAACCACACCGGTTTCAAGAAGAAGTTCTGGAGTAACTTCAGTACCATCTTCAAAGCGATTTAACGAATCAAGATTAACAACCGCATATTCTTTTCTGTTAATGTTTGTAAATCCACGTTTTGGTAAACGTCTGAAAAGTGGAGTTTGACCACCTTCAAAGCCAAGACGGACACCGCCACCTGAACGAGCGTTTTGACCTTTATGACCTTTACCAGATGTTTTACCATTACCAGAACCAGGTCCACGTCCAACACGATTGCGTTCTTTACGAGAGCCTGTTGCAGGTTTAAGTTCGTGAAGTTTCATAATTGGCACCTCCTTATTCACTGATTATTTATTATTGTTCTTTAACAGTAACTAAGTGAGCAACTTTGTTGATCATACCTCTAATTGCTGCATTATCTTCGTGTTCTACTGTTTGATGTACTTTACGAAGTCCAAGGGCTGTAACTGTTGCACGTTGATCTTTCGGACGACCGATCAAGCTGCGAGTGAGGGTAATTGCTAATTTGTTTGCCATATAAATCCCTCCTTATCCTAACAGTTCTTCTACTGATTTACCACGTAATTTAGCTACGTCTTCAGCACGTTTCAATTGTTTTAAACCATCGATAGTTGCACTAACCATATTAATCGGTGTATTGGATCCTAAAGATTTAGAAAGAATGTCACCGATGCCAGCAAGTTCTAGAACGGCACGAACAGGTCCACCTGCGATAACTCCAGTACCCTCAGAAGCTGGTTTTAATAAAACGTTACCCGCACCAAAATGACCAATGACTTCATGTGGAATAGTTGTTCCAACTCTTGGTACTTCCACTAAGTTCTTCTTAGCATCTTCAATTGCTTTACGAATTGCATCTGGAACTTCTTGTGCTTTTCCTGTTCCAAAACCTACATAACCGTTTTTATCTCCAACAACAACAAGTGCTGTAAAACGGAAACGACGACCACCTTTTACTACTTTCGCAACGCGGTTAACGGTAACAACGCGTTCTTCTAGTTCAAGTTTATTTGGATCTAAGCGACGCATAAAAAATGTCCCTCCTTTATATTAGAATTGTAAGCCATTTTCACGTGCAGCATCTGCTAGGGCTTTAATACGTCCGTGGAAAAGATATCCTCCACGATCAAACACTACAGAATTAATGCCTTTTTCAACTGCTCTTTTCGCAACTAATTCTCCAACCTTAACCGCAGCTTCAACATTTCCTGCAGATTCTACGTTAATTTCTTTATCAAGAGTTGAAGCACTAGCAAGTGTTACTCCTTTTGTATCATCGATCACTTGAGCATAAATGTGTTTATTTGAACGGAACACGTTTAAGCGAGGACGAGATTCAGTACCATCGATTTTCGCACGTACCCGACCATGTCTTTTTTTACGCACTTTATTTTTATCCGGTTTAGTAATCATTGAAGTGTCACTCCTTTCTTTTACCTAAGAGGCATTACTTACCTGTTTTACCTTCTTTACGACGTACATATTCACCTTCATAGCGAATTCCTTTCCCTTTATAAGGTTCTGGAGGACGAACGCCACGAATGTTAGCTGCAATTGCACCAACACGTTCTTTATCAATACCTTTTACGATCACTTTCGTATTAGAAGGAACTTCAATTTCGATACCTTCTTCAGGTTCAATCTCAACTGGATGTGAGTAACCAACATTCAAAACAAGCTTTTTACCTTGTTTTTGTGCACGATAACCAACACCGATCAGTTCAAGAGATTTTTCGAAACCATTAGAAACACCTTGAACCATATTTGCTAAAAGAGCACGAGTTGTTCCGTGTACAGTACGGTGTTCTTTTGTTTCAGATGGGCGAGAAATATTAATCACATTCTCTTCAATTTCGATTTTCATATCAGGATTAAATGATTTTGAAAGTTCCCCTTTAGGCCCCTTTACAGTTACAGCATTATTTGCATTTGTAACCGTAACGCCAGCTGGGATTTCAATTGGTTTTTTACCAATACGAGACATATTGTTGCACCTCCATTCTTTAAAGAGTTCTTACCAAACGTATGCTAAAACTTCTCCACCAATTTGTTTTGCACGAGCTTCTTTATCCGTAACCACACCTTGAGATGTAGAAACAAGCGCGATACCTAAGCCATTAAGTACTTTTGGTACTTCATTTGCTTTTGCATAAACACGTAGGCCTGGTTTGCTGATACGTTTTAGACCAGTAATTACACGTTCGTTGTTTTGGCCATATTTTAAGAAAATACGGATAATACCTTGTTTGTTATCCTCGATATATTCAACATCACGAACAAAACCTTCACGTTTTAAAATATCAGCGATATCTTTTTTGATTTTAGAACCAGGTACTTCTAGTTTTTCGTGACGAACCATATTCGCATTACGGATGCGAGTAAGCAAATCTGCAATAGGATCAGTCATTACCATAATTGATTACCTCCTTCCCGAGTTGGGTATTACCAGCTAGCTTTTTTAACGCCTGGAATTTGTCCCTTGTATGCAAGTTCACGGAAACAAATACGGCAAAGTTTAAACTTACGATATACTGAATGAGGACGTCCACAACGTTCACAACGAGTATACTCACGAACTTGATACTTTTGAGTACGTTTTTGTTTCGCTACCATTGATTTTTTAGCCACGTTTTCGCCTCCCTTTTAATAGCGATTACTTTTTGAATGGCATTCCGAATTGTGCTAATAATTCACGAGATTCTTCATCTGTGTTAGCAGTTGTTACAATAACGATGTCCATACCACGAACTTTTGTTACTTTATCATAATCAATTTCAGGGAAAATAAGTTGTTCTCTTACTCCAAGAGTGTAGTTACCGCGACCATCAAAAGCTTTTTTAGATACACCACGGAAATCACGTACACGTGGAAGAGAAACAGAAATTAATTTGTCTAGAAATTGATACATACGCTCACCGCGTAAAGTTACTTTTGCACCAATTGGCATTCCCTCACGTAAACGGAAACCAGCAATTGATTTTTTCGCACGTGTTATTACAGGTTTTTGCCCAGTGATAAGAGCTAATTCTTCAACAGCGTTATCCAATGCTTTCGCATTTTGGACTGCATCACCGACACCCATATTCACAACGATCTTTTCAATTGTAGGTACTTGCATAACTGATTTATAATTAAACTTTTGCATTAAAGCTGGACTAATTTCTTTATTGAACTTTTCTTTTAGGCGGTTCATTTAGTGTACCTCCCTTCATTTCAGACTATTTATCTAATAATTCACCAGATTTTTTAGCTACACGAACTTTTTTACCGTCTACATCTTTATAACCTACGCGAGTCGGCTCATTTGACTTTGGATCTAAAGGCATCACGTTAGAAACGTGAACAGGTGCCTCTTGGCTAATGATCCCACCTTGTGGATTGATTTGAGAAGGTTTTGAGTGTTTTTTTACGATGTTCACGCCTTCTACAATAACACGGTCTTTTTTAGGATAAGCTGCTAATACGATACCAGTTTTTCCTTTATCTTTTCCCGTGATGACCATTACTTTATCGCCTTTTTTTACATGCATTTTATCGCACCTCCTTGAACGGCCAGATAATATTTCAAATTAAATAACTTCTGGAGCTAATGAAATGATTTTCATGAAATTGCTGTCACGTAATTCACGAGCAACTGGTCCGAAGATACGAGTTCCACGTGGTCCTTTATCATCGCGGATAATAACGCAAGCATTTTCATCAAAACGAATATATGAACCGTCATTACGACGAACACCACGTTTAGTTCTTACAACAACCGCTTTAACAACGTCACCTTTTTTGACAACGCCTCCTGGTGTTGCTTGTTTCACTGTACAAACAATCACATCACCAATATTAGCGGTTTTACGGCCAGAACCTCCAAGAACTTTAATCGTTAATACTTCACGTGCACCTGAGTTGTCAGCGACTTTCAAACGAGATTCTTGTTGGATCATTTTGGTTACCTCCTTTCGGAATGAAAAATATTTCCGAACAATGTATTAGATAATAACTGCTTTTTCTACAACTTCAACTAGACGGAAACGTTTTGTAGCAGAAAGTGGACGAGTTTCCATAATTCTTACGATATCGCCAATTTTTGCTTCGTTTAACTCATCATGAGTTTTATATTTTTTTGAGTACTTAACGCGTTTGCCGTAAAGTGAGTGTTTTTTATGAGTTTCTACTAGAACTGTAATTGTTTTATCCATTTTGTCGGATACAACACGGCCAGTATAAACTTTGCGTTGGTTACGTTCACTCATTTTTCGCGAACCTCCTCTCCATTATCAGTTGTTAACACCGATCTCTCTTTGACGGATTACAGTTTTCATACGAGCGATCGCTTTGCGTACTTCACGAATACGAGCTGTATTTTCAAGCTGACCAGTCGCTAGTTGGAAGCGAAGGTTAAATAATTCTTCTTTTAATGATTTTACATTTTGTTCAATTTCGGCAGTGGTTAGTTCACGAATTTCATTAGCCTTCATTAGATTCACCACCAATTTCTTCTCGTTTTACAAACTTACATTTAATTGGAAGTTTGTGAGCAGCAAGACGTAATGCCTCACGTGCAGTTTCTTCATCTACACCTGCAATTTCAAATAAGATTTTTCCAGGTTTTACAACAGCTACCCAACCTTCAGGAGCACCTTTACCGGAACCCATGCGGACCTCTAATGGTTTTGCTGTATATGGTTTATGAGGGAAAACTTTAATCCACACTTTACCGCCACGTTTCATATAACGAGTCATCGCAATACGTGCTGCTTCAATTTGGCGGTTTGTGATCCATGAAGCTTCTACAGCTTGTAAACCGTATTCACCAAAAGAAACTTCTGCCCCACCTTTTGTGCGACCACGCATTTTACCGCGATGTTCACGACGGTATTTTACACGTTTTGGAAGTAACATGATTTATTTTCCTCCTTCCTCAGTTTTCTTTTTCGTAGGAAGGACTTCTCCACGGTAAATCCATACTTTAACACCGAGTTTGCCGTATGTTGTATCAGCTTCTACATGTGCATAGTCAATATCAGCGCGAAGAGTATGAAGTGGAACTGTACCTTCACTATAGTGTTCAGAACGAGCGATATCTGCACCGCCAAGACGACCAGAAACCATTGTTTTAATACCTTTCGCACCAGCACGCATTGTACGTTGGATCGCTTGCTTTTGAGCACGACGGAAAGAAACACGGTTTTCTAATTGACGAGCGATGTTTTCAGCAACAAGCTTCGCATCAAGATCAGCTTTCTTAATTTCAACAATATTAATGTGAACTCTTTTACCAGTTAATTGATTTAATGATTTACGTAATGCTTCAACTTCAGTACCACCTTTACCAATTACCATACCAGGTTTAGCAGTTTGTACTGTAATGTTGATTCTGTTTGCAGCACGTTCAATTTCTACACGTGAAACAGATGCATCTGCAAGGCGTTTTGTAATGTATTCGCGAATTTTGATATCTTCGTGTAAAAGATCTGCGTAGTCTTTTTCAGCAAACCATTTTGATTCCCAATCACGAATAACACCAACACGCATTCCATTAGGATGTACTTTTTGACCCACGAATTATCCCTCCTTCTTTTCTGATACCACGATTGTAATGTGGCTTGTTCTTTTATTAATTTGGCTCGCACGTCCTTGAGCACGTGGGCGAAATCTCTTTAATGTAGGACCTTCATTTACATATGCTTGTTCTACAACAAGATTATTCACATCTAAATCATAGTTATGTTCTGCGTTTGCCATAGCAGACTTTAATACTTTTTCAATGATTGGAGAAACAGTTTTCGGCGTATGACGTAAAATCGCAACAGCTTCTCCTACTTGTTTTCCTCGAATTAAATCAACGACTAAACGGGCTTTACGAGGAGCAACACGTACTGTTCTAGCAACAGCTTTTGCTTGCATTAGGATACCCTCCTCTCATTAACGTCTTGTTTTCTTATCATCACTAGCATGGCCTCTATATGCACGAGTTGGCGCGAATTCACCTAGTTTATGCCCAACCATATCTTCCGTAACATATACAGGTACATGTTTACGTCCATCATAAACAGCAATTGTATGGCCAATGAAATTAGGGAAAATTGTAGAACGACGTGACCAAGTTTTGATTACTTGTTTTCCGTCTGTTTCATTCAATTTTTCAATTTTGCTCATTAAATGCTCATCAACAAAAGGTCCCTTTTTTAAACTACGACCCATAATGGTACCTCCCTTCGTGATTGTTCTACGGTTCTTTTGATGAACCGTAGTTCAACCCCGTTATTTTTTACGACGACGTACAATAAGACTGTCGGATTTGTTGTTTTTCTTACGAGTTTTGTAACCAATAGTTGGTTTACCCCAAGGTGTAACAGGAGATTTACGTCCAATTGGAGTACGTCCTTCCCCACCACCATGTGGATGGTCATTAGGGTTCATAACAGATCCACGAACTGTTGGGCGTTTGCCTAACCATCTTGAACGACCTGCTTTACCTACAGTAACCAATTCATGCTGTTCATTTCCTACTTGACCTACAGTAGCACGACAAGTAGCTAAAATCATACGAACTTCACCAGAAGCTAGACGTACAAGTACATATTTACCTTCTTTACCCAATACTTGCGCTGAAGTACCAGCAGAACGAACTAATTGTCCACCCTTACCTGGTTTAAGTTCAATATTATGAACAAATGTACCCACTGGAATGTTCACAAGTGGAAGTGCATTCCCTACTTTAATATCAGCTTCAGGACCTGACATAATTTCCATTCCAACTTTAAGGTTTTTAGGAGCTAAAATATAACGTTTTTCACCATCTACATAGTTGATTAACGCAATATTAGCTGAACGGTTTGGATCATATTCAATTGTGGCAACGCGTCCTGGTATACCATCTTTATCGCGTTTGAAGTCGATTAAACGATATTGACGCTTATGACCGCCACCTTGATGACGAACAGTAATTTTACCGTGATTGTTACGGCCGCCTTTTTTATTTAAAGGAGCAAGCAAAGATTTTTCTGGTTGATCCGTAGTGATCTCAGAAAAGTCCAATGCTGTCATGCCGCGTCGACCATTTGAGGTCGGTTTATACTTTTTGATCGCCATGTTATTTTCCCTCCTCTTCTATTAGATGTTATACTTCAAAAATTTCGATTTCTTTACTATCAGCTGTTAAAGTAACAACTGCTTTACGACGTTTGTTTGTATAGCCAGCATAGCGACCCATACGTTTGAATTTACCTTTATAGTTCATTACGTTTACTTTCGCTACTTTGACACCGAACACTTCTTCAATGGCATCTTTCACTTGAGTTTTGTTAGCTCTTACGTCTACTTCAAAAGTGTATTTTTTGTCTGCCATAATGTCAGTTGAACGTTCAGTAATTACGGGGCGCTTAATGATTTCGCGTGCATCCATTACGCAAGCACCTCCTCTACTTTTTCAACGGCTGCTTTCGTCATGATTAATTTATCGTGAGCAATTACATCTAGAACACTAATTCCGTTAGCATCAACAACTGTAATACCAGGGATATTACGAGCGGATAATGCAACATTTTGGTCTAAATCATTGATAACAACGAGTGCTTTAGAGTCTACAGATAAATTTTTAAGTACGTTAGCGAACTCTTTTGTTTTAGGAGCATCAAATGTTAATGCTTCTAATACTAGGATGTTTTCTGATACTACTTTTGAAGAAAGTGCTGATTTAACCGCTAAGCGACGTACTTTCTTTGGTAGTTTATAGCTATAGCTACGAGGAACTGGTCCGAATACAATACCGCCACCACGCCATTGTGGAGAGCGAATAGAACCTTGACGCGCACGACCTGTTCCTTTTTGACGCCACGGTTTACGTCCGCCACCACGAACCTCAGAACGAGTTTTCGCTTTGTGTGTTCCTTGTCTTTGTGAAGCTCTTTGCATTAGTACAGCTTCATGCATTACATGTTCGTTTGGTTCGATCCCAAACACTGAATCATTAAGTTCGATTTCTCCAACCTGAGATCCACTTTGATTTAATAAAGCTACTTTTGGCATTCTTGTTTCCTCCTTTCTGAAAATGGTAAATTATTTTGCTTTTACCGCCGTTTTAATTTTCACTAAACCTTTTTTAGGTCCAGGTACATTACCTTTTACTAAAATCACATTACGTTCAGCGTCCACTTTAACAACTTCCAGATTTTGAATAGTGATTTGTTCTCCACCCATGCGTCCTGGTAATGCTTTTGATTTAAATACGCGGTTTGGAGCTACAGGTCCCATTGAACCTGGGCGACGATGGTAGCGAGATCCATGTGACATTGGTCCACGGCTTTGACCATGACGTTTAATAGCACCTTGGAAACCTTTACCTTTCGAAATTCCAGTTACATCAATGATGTCACCTTCTGCAAAAATATCTACACTGACTTCTTGACCAACTTCATATCCTTCCGCATCAATTTCGCTAAATTCGCGAATGAAGCGCTTAGGAGCAGTATTTGCCTTGGCCACATGCCCTTTTTCAGGTTTATTTGCTAATTTCTCACGTTTATCCTCAAATCCAAGTTGAACTGCAGCATAACCGTCACCTTCAACGGATTTCACTTGTAGAACAACGTTTGGAGTAGCTTCAATCACTGTTACAGGGATTAAATCACCATTCTCAGCAAATACTTGAGTCATTCCAATCTTTCTACCTAAGATTCCTTTGGTCATAAGTCACACCTCCTATAATGGTTTATTTATATTTATTAAAGTTTAATTTCAATATCGACACCTGATGGTAAGTCTAAACGCATTAATGAATCAACTGTTTTTGGAGTTGGGTTCACGATATCGATTAGACGCTTATGCGTACGCATTTCAAACTGTTCACGAGAATCTTTATACTTATGAACAGCACGTAGAACTGTATAAACAGATTTTTCTGTTGGTAACGGAATCGGACCTGAAACAGATGCTCCGGAACGTTTCGCAGTTTCCACAATTTTCTCTGCAGATTGATCAAGAATTCTATGATCATAAGCTTTTAAACGAATACGAATTTTTTGTTTTGCCATTATTTTCCCTCCTTTGTCGCCTACTTTAGTAATAGACATTCTCCATGAAAATTTCCTGACGCACTCGCCATGGCAAAGCGGCCGGGTGTGTCAGCAACCTTTCACTTCATCGCAGTCAAAGACCAACATTATACATTATACATAATTTCTTTGTCCAATGCAATAAAAATTTATAGATTGGTTTTGAACACTATTGGATTATACATTTTTTCTTAAAAAATATCAAGCATATCAAAAAAAGAGGGACTTCCTTTTTTAGTTAATGGAATTCAATTAAAAGAATTTGGAATCGAGGATCTGAAGATGTAAGGATGTAAATGAGAAATTTTAAGAGGAACAAATGAGAAAAGCGCCTACGATCATCGGCGTACGAATTTCGTAGGCTTCGACTGAGATAAAGGAAACACTGCGAGGTAGTCCACGAGCTGATGTTGACTTATCGGAGGGAGAAGACGGAGAAATTTGCTAGCCGATAGGCGCTGGAGCTAGACGACACCAAATGCGGAAGCGACTTGAACATCGGCGTACGAATTTCGTAGGCTTCGACTGAAATAAAGGAAACACTGCGAGGGGGTTTTCGAGCTGATGTTGACTTATTGGAGGGAGAAGACGGAGAAATTTGCTAGCCGATAGGCGCTGGAGCTAGACTGTACAACATTTTTAAAAGGTTATCCACAGTTATAAATTTTATAGATTCCTAAAAAGTCAAAAAAACTGCGAGGACGTTCCCCGCAGTTTTTATAAAAAATAAATTATTTTTCGATTGTAGATACAACACCAGATCCAACTGTACGTCCGCCTTCACGGATAGAGAATCTAGTACCATCTTCAATTGCGATTGGTGAAATTAATTCGATTGACATTTCAACGTTATCACCAGGCATTACCATTTCTACTCCTTCAGGAAGAGTAACGATTCCAGTTACATCAGTTGTACGGAAGTAGAATTGTGGACGGTAATTTGAGAAGAATGGAGTATGACGTCCACCTTCTTCTTTAGATAAAACATAAACTTCTGCAGTAAATTTAGTATGTGGAGTGATTGTACCTGGTTTAGCAAGTACTTGACCACGTTGGACTTCTTCACGAGAAATACCACGAAGAAGAGCACCAATGTTATCTCCAGCTTCTGCATAGTCAAGAAGTTTACGGAACATTTCAACACCAGTTACTGTAGTAGATTTTTGTTCATCAGATAAACCTACGATTTCAACAACGTCACCAACTTTTACTTGTCCGCGTTCTACACGACCAGTAGCAACAGTACCACGACCAGTGATTGAGAAAACGTCCTCAACTGGCATCATGAATGGTTTTTCAGTATCACGTTCTGGAGTTGGGATATATTCATCAACTGCAGCCATTAATTCAAGAATTTTTTCTTCCCATTCTGCTTCACCTTCAAGAGCTTTAAGAGCAGAACCTTTAATTACAGGGATATCGTCACCAGGGAAGTCATATTCAGAAAGAAGGTCACGAACTTCCATTTCTACTAATTCAAGTAATTCTTCGTCGTCTACCATGTCACATTTATTTAAGAATACAACAATGTATGGTACACCAACGTTACGAGAAAGAAGAATATGCTCACGAGTTTGTGGCATTGGACCATCAGCAGCAGAAACTACTAAGATAGCACCGTCCATTTGTGCAGCACCAGTGATCATATTTTTAACATAGTCAGCATGTCCTGGGCAGTCAACGTGTGCATAGTGACGAGTTGCTGTTTCATATTCAACGTGTGAAGTAGAAATTGTGATTCCACGTTCTTTTTCTTCTGGAGCAGCGTCGATTTGATCGTATCCACGTGCTTCAGCACCACCAGCTTTTGCAAGAACTGTAGTGATAGCAGCAGTTAAAGTTGTTTTACCATGGTCAACGTGACCAATTGTACCAATATTAGCATGTGATTTTGAACGGTCGAATTTTTCCTTAGCCATTAGGAAATCCTCCTTTTATTTAAATAAATTAGTTAAGTATCTATATGGTAGTTGAAGATGGGGATCCTCCATCTTCAAACTTTCCATAACTTACAATAGTATTTATACTTTATAAAAGTGTATAAATCAATTATTCACCTTTATTTTTTTTAATAATTTCTTCTGAAATTGATTTAGGAACTTCTTCGTAATGATCGAAGTGCATTGAATATACACCGCGACCTTGTGTATTAGAACGTAAAGACGTTGCATATCCAAACATTTCAGCTAGTGGAACAAATGATTTAACCACTTGTGCATTGCCACGTGCCTCCATGCCTTCAACGCGTCCACGACGAGAAGTTATATCTCCCATGATATCTCCTAAATATTCTTCAGGAATAACAATTTCAACTTTCATAACAGGTTCTAAAATAACAGGGTTACATTTAGAAGCTGCATTTTTAAGGGCCATTGATGCTGCAATTTTGAAGGCCATTTCAGAAGAGTCAACATCATGGTAAGATCCATCGAATAATTTTGCTTTTACATCAATCAATGGGAATCCAGCAAGAACACCATTTTCAAGAGAGTCTTCTAGACCAGCTTGAACAGCAGGAATATATTCACGTGGAACTACCCCACCGACAATTGCATTTTCAAATTCAAAACCTTTTCCTTCTTCATTTGGAGAGAATTCAATCCATACATGTCCGTATTGTCCACGACCACCAGATTGGCGAGCAAATTTCCCTTCAACCTGTGCACTTGAACGGAATGTTTCACGATAAGATACTTGTGGAGCACCTACGTTCGCTTCTACTTTGAATTCACGACGCATACGATCTACGATGATATCTAAGTGTAATTCACCCATTCCACCGATAATTACTTCACCGGTTTCTTGGTCAGTATGTGCACGGAATGTTGGATCTTCCTCTTGAAGTTTTTGTAAAGCTGTTGTCATCTTATCTTGGTCAGCTTTAGATTTCGGCTCAACAGATAAGTGAATAACTGGTTCTGGGAATTCCATAGATTCAAGAATAACGAGATTCTTTTCATCACATAATGTGTCACCAGTTGTAGTATCTTTCAAACCTACAGCTGCAGCAATATCCCCAGCGTATACTTCAGAAATTTCTTGACGAGAGTTGGCGTGCATTTGTAAAATACGGCCAATACGTTCCCTCTTACCTTTTGTTGAGTTTTTAACATATGATCCAGATTGTAATGTACCAGAGTACACACGGAAGAATGTTAGTTTACCAACATAAGGGTCAGTCATTACTTTAAAAGCAAGAGCTGAGAATGGTTCGTCATCGCTTGAATGGCGTTCAATTTCTTCTTCTGTATCAGGAACTATTCCTTTGATTGATTCAACATCAGTCGGAGCAGGAAGATAGTCAATTACTGCATCTAGCATTAATTGAACACCTTTATTTTTAAACGCTGTACCACAAAGTACTGGATAAAATTCAACGCTCAAAGTAGCTTTACGAATCGCTGCTTTTAGCTCTTCTTTAGTGATTTCTTCTCCACCAAGATATTTATCCATTAGTTCTTCGTCTAATTCAGCTACTGCTTCGATTAATTTTTCACGATATTCTTCTGCTTTCGCAAGATGTTCTTCAGGAATTTCGCGAACTTCGACATCTGTTCCAAGGTCATTACCATAGAAAGTTGCATTCATTTCGATTAAGTCGATGATTGCTTCAAATTGATCTTCCGCCCCAATTGGTAATTGGATTGGATGAGCATTCGCTTGTAAACGATCATGTAATGTACCAACAGAATATAAAAAGTCAGCACCTGTTTTATCCATTTTGTTTACGAAAACAATTCTTGGTACACCGTAAGTAGTTGCTTGGCGCCAAACTGTTTCTGTTTGAGGTTCAACACCAGATTGAGCATCAAGAACGGTTACAGCACCATCTAATACACGTAGTGAACGTTCAACTTCAACTGTGAAGTCTACGTGCCCTGGTGTATCGATAATGTTTACACGATGACCTTTCCATTGAGCAGTAGTTGCAGCAGATGTAATGGTAATACCGCGTTCTTGTTCTTGAGCCATCCAGTCCATTTGAGACGCACCTTCATGTGTTTCACCAAGTTTATGGATACGACCTGTATAATAAAGGATACGCTCAGTAGTAGTCGTTTTACCGGCATCGATATGTGCCATGATCCCGATATTTCGAGTATTTTCTAAGGAGAACTCTCTAGTCATGGATGTTTTTCTCCTTCCTAATTTGTTTGTGTTTTATTTAAAAAATTACCAACGATAATGAGCGAAAGCTTTATTAGCTTCTGCCATTTTATGTGTATCTTCACGTTTCTTAACAGATGCTCCACTGTTATTAGCTGCATCTAGAATTTCGTTTGCTAAACGTTCTTCCATTGTTTTTTCTCCACGAAGACGTGAATAATTAACTAACCAGCGAAGACCTAAAGTTGTACGACGTTCTGGACGAACTTCTACAGGTACTTGGTAGTTAGCACCACCCACACGGCGTGCTTTAACCTCTAATACTGGCATGATGTTTTTAAGCGCTTGATCAAATACTTCCATTGGATCTTTACCTGTGCGCTCACGAATGATATCAAATGATGCGTAAAGAATTTTTTGAGATGTTCCTCTTTTACCGTCTACCATTAGTTTATTGATAAGACGAGTTACAAGCTTTGAGTTGTAAATTGGATCTGGTAATACATCTCTCTTAGCTACAGGACCTTTACGTGGCATGTGATTTCCTCCTTTCAGTTTATGTTCATATAGGATAAGCTATTATTTTTTCTCTTTTGGTTTCTTTGTACCATATTTAGAACGGCCTTGTCTACGTGTTTCAACACCTGCTGTATCAAGAGCACCACGAACAATATGATAACGAACCCCTGGTAAGTCTTTTACACGACCACCGCGAATAAGTACTACGCTGTGTTCTTGTAAGTTATGTCCAATACCAGGAATATAAGCTGTAACTTCAATTCCATTTGTTAAACGAACACGCGCATATTTACGTAATGCTGAGTTCGGTTTTTTCGGTGTCATTGTACCAACACGAGTACAAACACCGCGCTTTTGAGGTGAAGATACATTTGTTTGCATCTTTTTGAAACTATTGTAACCTTTATTAAGCGCTGGTGATTTTGAAGTTGTTGCTTTAGTTTTACGAGGTTTACGCACTAACTGATTAATTGTAGGCATATAAAGATCCTCCCTTCTCAAATTTTAAGCCCACACATCCAGGTGGCTCATTTTTAGTTAAAAACAATGTTTTTGTAGTTTACTACAAAAACATTTATTTACTAACGATTGCTACAACAGCAGCCCCAACATCTATTTTAGAAGCTTTTCCAAGCTTCTTCATTGAGTCAACATTTGTGATTGTTACATGATATTTCTTAGCAGTCTTTCTTATTTCATTTATTAAATAAGGATCTGCATCTTGTGCAACAAACACTTCAATGGCTTTGCCAGATTCGAGAGCTTTCACTGTTTGCTTTGTTCCTATTTTTATGTTTTCAGCCTGTGCTACTTTTTCATAAGACAAATTTTTATCCTCCAAAGTAACAAGGTAACATAGGAGCACCTTGAATATATTATCACTTAATATTTTTCGTGTCAACAATATATTTTTGATACGATGTCGGAAAACCGACATCGTATCATTTTAACTTTCGATTGTGACTGTGTCTTCCGTTTTTTCTTCGATTATAACCGGCTCAGATCTTCGATATCTTTGCATACCTGTACCAGCCGGAACCAGTTTCCCGATGATTACATTTTCCTTCAATCCTAGTAACTCATCGCGTTTACCTTTGATTGCTGCATCCGTTAGTACTCGAGTTGTTTCTTGGAAGGAGGCAGCAGACAAGAATGAATCTGTTTCAAGAGAAGCTTTTGTAATACCTAACAAGACTGGTCGACCTGTTGCAGGAACTTTTCCCTCAAGAAGAGCTTTTGAGTTTGCATCTCTAAATTGATGAATATCAAGTAATGAACCAGGCAATACATCAGTTTCACCCGCATCAATGACACGCACTTTACGAAGCATTTGGCGAACCATTACTTCTATATGCTTATCACCGATTTCAACCCCTTGCATCCGGTAAACCTTTTGTACTTCCAATAATAAATATTCTTGTACAGAGGATACATCCTTCGCTTTCAACAATTCCTTAGGATCTATAGAACCTTCTGTAAGCTCTTGACCACGTTCAATTACATCATTCACGCCCACTTTTAGACGTGCGGTATAAGGTGCATTATAGGTTCTTGATTCTACCTCACCTGTAATGACAATCTCTTGTTGACGATCGCGACCTTCGTTAATAGCTGTTACGACACCGTCAATTTCGGAAATAACTGCTTGCCCTTTTGGATTCCGCGCTTCAAATAATTCTTGAATACGAGGCAAACCTTGAGTGATATCGTCTCCAGCAACCCCACCTGTATGGAAAGTACGCATCGTTAACTGTGTACCAGGTTCTCCTATTGATTGGGCAGCTATGATTCCAACTGCTTCACCCACTTCAACTTCCTGACCTGTTGCGAGGTTACGTCCATAGCATCGCTTACAAACACCATGACGTGTATTACATGTAAAGGCAGAGCGAATCCAAACTTCCTCAATACCCGCATTAACAATTTTTAGTGCTGTATCTTCATCAATTAAATCATTTTCTTTCGCCAAAATTTCGCCTGTTTCTGGATGCTTGATTGTTTTTCTGGAATAACGTCCAACTAGGCGTTCTACTAACGGCTCAATAATTTCTGTCCCTTCTTTAAGTGAACGGATTAATAAACCGCGGTCTGTTCCACAATCATCATCTCGGACGATGACATCTTGTGCCACATCTACTAGACGACGTGTTAAGTAACCTGAGTCAGCTGTTTTTAAGGCTGTATCCGCTAGACCTTTACGTGCTCCATGTGTGGAGATAAAGTACTCTAACACAGTTAACCCTTCACGGAAACTTGATTTAATTGGTAATTCGATAATTCGACCAGCCGGGTTGGCCATGAGACCACGCATACCTGCTAACTGAGTGAAGTTAGAGGCATTACCACGGGCTCCTGAATCACTCATCATGAAGATCGGGTTTGTATTATCAAGGGTTTTCATCAATTTCCCTTGAATAACATCTTTTGCATCACTCCATACAGAGATTACACGGTCATATCTTTCATCCTCAGTAATTAATCCACGTCTAAATTGTTTCATTACATTATCTACTTTATCCTGTGCCGACATCAAGATCTGCTCTTTTTCAGCTAATACTACAATATCCGCAACCCCAACTGTAATACCGGCCTTCGTCGAATACTTAAATCCGAGATCTTTCATGCGGTCAAGCATTTTAGATGTCTCTGTAATTTTGAAACGTTTAAAAACTTCAGCGATGATATTACCAAGAATTTTCTTTTTAAATGGTGAAACAAGCTCTTGACTTTCAATATGCTCTTTCACATTAACCGTTGGTGCAACAAAATATCTTTCAGGTGTTTTGACCTCAAGATTTTGTTTTGTTGGCTCATTTATATACGGGAATGTGTTCGGTAATATTTCATTGAAAATTAATTTACCGACTGTTGTCACAAGCAACATTTTTCTTTGTTCGTCTGTAAATGTTTGATTATCAAGTGAACCAGCATAAATGGCTACTCTTGAATGAAGATGCACATAGCCATTTTGATAAGCTAAAATCGCCTCATTTGTATTATTAAAGACCATGCCTTCACCAATTGCACCGGCTCTTTCAAGAGTGAGGTAGTAATTTCCAAGTACCATATCTTGAGATGGGGTTACAACTGGTTTACCATCTTTAGGATTCAAAATGTTTTGAGCCGCAAGCATCAACATACGTGCTTCTGCTTGTGCTTCTGCTGAAAGTGGCACGTGCACAGCCATTTGGTCACCGTCAAAGTCCGCGTTATAAGCCGTACATACTAAAGGATGTAGACGGATTGCACGGCCTGAAACTAGTGTAGGTTCAAACGCCTGGATCCCTAACCGGTGAAGAGTTGGTGCCCGGTTTAACAGTACCGGGTGTTCCTTAATGACTTCTTCTAGAACATCCCATACTTCAGGTTGAACTCGTTCGATTTTTCTCTTTGCACTCTTAATATTATGTGCTAAACCTTTTCCGACAAGCTCTTTCATGACAAACGGCTTAAAGAGCTCTAACGCCATTTCTTTCGGAAGTCCACATTGATACATTTTCAAGTTAGGACCTACAACGATTACAGAACGACCAGAGTAGTCAACGCGTTTACCTAATAAGTTTTGACGGAAACGTCCTTGTTTTCCTTTTAACATATGAGAAAGTGATTTAAGTGGGCGATTTCCTGGACCTGTAACAGGGCGTCCACGTCGACCATTATCGATTAGAGCATCTACCGCTTCTTGAAGCATACGTTTCTCATTTTGAACAATGATACTAGGTGCCCCTAAGTCTAATAAGCGCTTTAAGCGATTATTACGATTGATCACTCGTCGATAAAGATCGTTTAAATCAGAAGTCGCAAAACGCCCACCATCCAACTGAACCATTGGACGTAATTCTGGAGGAATAACCGGTAGAACATCTAAAATCATCCAATCCGGATTGTTTCCTGAATTTCTGAACGCTTCAATAACTTCTAATCTTTTTATCGCTCTTGTTCGCCGTTGACCTTGTGCGGATTTTAATTCTTCTTTTAGTTGATCTACTTCCTTATCTAAATCGATATCTTGTAGTAACTTCTTAATAGCTTCTGCACCCATAGCCGCTTGGAACTTATTTCCGTACTTTTCACGATAAGTACGATACTCTTTTTCAGAAAGAAGTTGTTTTTTCTCCAAAGCCGTATCTGCAGCCTCGGTCACAACGTATGATGCAAAATAGATAACTTCTTCCAAAGCCCTTGGGGACATGTCAAGGACAAGTCCCATCCGGCTTGGAATACCTTTAAAATACCAAATATGGGATACTGGAGCAGCGAGTTCAATATGACCCATACGTTCACGACGAACTTTCGCTTTCGTTACCTCCACTCCACATCGATCACAAACAACGCCTTTATATCTAACTCTTTTATATTTACCACAATGACATTCCCAATCTTTTGTTGGGCCGAAAATTCGTTCACAGAATAAACCATCTTTTTCTGGTTTTAGTGTTCGATAGTTGATGGTTTCTGGTTTCTTTACTTCTCCGAATGACCAGGAACGGATTTTATCCGGTGACGCTAGACCAATTTTCATATACTCGAAGTTATTCACATCTAGCAAGGGGCCTACCTCCCTTATAATCTACAGGTTTTACCCAATTTGCCTTCCCTAATTACTCTCTTGTAGTAACCTTTTCATTTTCTTCTTTCTTTTCAGAAGCAATATTTAATGTATCTGCTTGTTGTAACTCTTCTTCATCTTCTAAATCTCTCATTTCGATTTCTTTATCGTCACCAGAGAGAATTTTGACGTCCAAACCTAAACTTTGAAGTTCTTTCATTAGCACTTTGAATGATTCTGGAACTCCTGGTTCTGGTACGTTCTCACCTTTCACAATGGCCTCGTAAGTTTTTACGCGCCCAACAACATCATCCGACTTCACAGTAAGGATTTCTTGAAGTGTATAAGCTGCGCCATAAGCTTCAAGTGCCCATACTTCCATTTCACCGAATCGCTGTCCACCGAATTGTGCTTTTCCTCCGAGTGGTTGCTGTGTTACGAGTGAGTATGGTCCAGTTGAGCGTGCATGTAATTTATCATCAACCATATGCGCAAGTTTAATCATATACATAATACCGACGGATACTCGGTTATCGAATGGTTCACCTGTCCGACCGTCGTATAAGATACTTTTCGCATCTCTTGGCATACCAGATTCTTCGATTGTTTCCCAAACGTCATCCTCAGTAGCCCCATCAAATACAGGGGTTGCTACATGGATACCAAGTCTTCTTGCCGCCATACCGAGATGTAACTCAAGCACCTGCCCGATGTTCATACGTGAAGGAACCCCTAATGGATTCAACATGATGTCAATTGGTGTTCCGTCAGGTAAATACGGCATATCTTCCTCTGGTAATATTTTGGATATTACCCCCTTATTACCGTGACGACCAGCCATCTTATCTCCTTCAGAAATCTTACGTTTCTGTACAATATAAACACGGACTAGTTGGTTAACACCTGGTGGTAATTCATCTCCATCTTCACGATTGAAGACTTTCACATCAAGGACAATTCCTCCACCACCATGTGGAACTCTTAGAGACGTGTCACGAACTTCACGTGCCTTCTCACCGAAGATCGCATGTAGAAGTCTCTCCTCAGCTGTTAATTCGGTTACACCCTTAGGAGTGACTTTCCCTACTAATAGGTCTCCATCCTTCACTTCAGCCCCAATCCGGATAATTCCACGTTCATCTAAGTTTCTTAACGCATCTTCACCGACGTTAGGTATGTCACGTGTAATTTCTTCAGGTCCGAGTTTTGTATCACGTGATTCTGATTCATATTCTTCAATATGGATTGAAGTATATACATCATCTTTCACAAGACGTTCACTCATAATGATGGCATCTTCATAGTTATATCCGTCCCAAGTCATGAAGCCTACCAACACATTTCGACCAAGAGCAAGTTCACCTTGTTCCATTGAAGGGCCATCTGCTAAAATTTCACCTTTTACAACACGGTCTCCTACTTGAACGATTGGACGTTGATTATAACAAGTTCCTTGGTTGGATCGGATAAATTTTTGTAAGCGATATCGATCCAAATCTCCTTGAATTTCTTGTCCATCCACTTCTGTCACTCGACGCACCCAAACTTCACGTGCTTCTACACGTTCAACAATTCCAGGGTGTTTGCAAATGACTGCCGCACCAGAATCCTTTGCCGAAACATACTCCATTCCTGTTCCTACAATTGGAGCCTCTGGTTGCATCAAAGGTACTGCTTGACGTTGCATGTTTGCCCCCATTAACGCACGGTTGGAGTCATCATTCTCTAAGAATGGAATACACGCTGTCGCTGCAGACACTACTTGTTTTGGAGAAACATCCATGTAATCTACACGTTCTTGTTTTACAACTGTATTCTCCCCACGGAAACGAGCAACGACTTCATCATCTAAAAATGCGCCATCGTCACTTAAACGAACATTCGCCTGTGCAACGACGTAATGATCTTCTTCATCTGCTGTTAAATAGTCGATATGGTCGGTTACCTTTCCAGTTTCCGGGTCAATTCGTCGATATGGAGTTTCAATAAACCCAAATCGATTCACCTTTGCATAGGAAGATAAAGAGTTAATTAACCCGATATTTGGACCCTCTGGTGTCTCAATCGGACACATACGTCCATAGTGGGAATAATGCACATCCCGCACTTCCATCCCAGCACGTTCACGGGTTAATCCCCCAGGCCCTAATGCGGATAAACGACGCTTGTGAGTTAATTCAGCTAGCGGGTTTGTTTGATCCATGAACTGTGATAATTGGGAGCTTCCGAAGAATTCTTTAATTGATGCAATGACTGGTCGAATATTAATTAATTGTTGTGGCGTAATGGTATTTGTATCTTGAATGGACATTCTTTCACGAACAACGCGTTCCATTCTCGATAATCCAATTCGAAATTGGTTTTGTAATAACTCACCAACTGAACGTAGTCGGCGATTTCCTAAATGATCGATGTCATCTGTATTTCCCACGTTATATAATAAGTTAAAGAAATAACTGATGGAAGAAATAATGTCTGCAGGTGTAATATGTTTCACATCTTCATCTAGGAACCCATTTCCAATAACATTAATAACCTTCTCTTCTTCAGTATTTGGTGCGTAAATCTTAATGGATTGCAGGACAACATCTTCTTCAACCACACTACCATTTTGACGAAATGTTTTAAAACCGATTCCATTCATTAAATGTGGAAGGATTTTATCCAATGTTCTCCGATCTAGAACTGTCCCAGCTTCAGCAATGATTTCGCCTGTTTCTGGATCTGCTAACGTTTCTGCTAATCTTTGACCAAATAAGCGGTTTTTGATATGAAGCTTTTTATTAATTTTGTAGCGGCCTACATTCGCTAAATCATAGCGTTTTGGGTCGAAAAATCTTGAAATTAATAAACTTTTCGCATTTTCAACAGTTGGTGGTTCACCAGGTCGAAGGCGCTCATATATTTCAATTAAAGCCTTTTCTGTACTTTCAGTATTGTCTTTTTCTAAAGTGTTACGAATATATTCGTTATCACCTATTAGATCGATGATTTCTTGATCAGAGCCAAACCCAAGAGCACGTAGCAATACTGTCACTGGTAATTTACGTGTACGGTCTATACGAACATGTACAATGTCCTTGGCATCTGTTTCATACTCAAGCCAAGCACCACGGTTTGGAATAACAGTAGCTGTAAAACCTTTCTTTCCGTTCTTATCGATTTTCCCACTGTAATAAACACTTGGTGAACGAACAAGCTGGGAAACAATAACACGTTCCGCCCCGTTTATAACAAACGTTCCCGTTTCAGTCATTAATGGGAAGTCTCCCATAAATACTTCTTGGTCCTTTACTTCACCGGTTTCCTTATTTACTAGTCGGACTTTCACTCTAAGCGGAGCTGAATATGTAACATCTCGCTCTTTCGATTCATCTACGGGATATTTTGGCTCCCCTAGACTATAATCAATGAATTCTAGAGAAAGATTACCAGTAAAGTCTTCAATAGGAGAAATGTCTTGGAACATTTCCCTTAAGCCCTCATCAAGAAACCATTGATATGAGGATGTTTGGATTTCAATTAGATTTGGTAATTCTAAAACTTCACTGATACGAGCATAACTTCTGCGTTGGCGGTGTCGTCCATACTGAACTAGTTGACCTGTCAACTGATTCACCCCTCAAATCAAGCGTATTAGTTGCGTCTATCCTGTCTTATCAAAGCTGCCAGCCTTTCGTAAGACAAAAAGAAAAAGGGTTTTTCACAGAAAACCTCATTTTTCACATGATGAACTATATTAAAAAGTTTTTTCCATTTTACCCATTTATTATACAAATAATTAGAAAATAGTTAAACAGGCAAAATTAATATATTGGCATTTTATAATGCTAGCATAGTCTGAATGGATCGTCAATGTTTTTCTGCCATCAATATTTGGTATCCTTTTTTCTTTTCGATGGTATCCACATGACCAAATAATTGTTCGAGTTTATCCTTTGAAGAGGACGCTCCCTGTTTTTTCTGTATAACGACCCAAAGCTGTCCACCAATTGTTAATTTTTCAAAACTCTGTTCATAAATTTGATGTACAATTTTCTTTCCTGCTCTAATCGGTGGGTTCGTTAATATAGCTGAGAAATCTTGAGTATCTACACCGCTTAAACAATCACTGTTATAAATGATTGTGTTATGGATCTCATTATTTCTGGCGTTTTCCTTCGCAAGATCAATGGCTCTTAAGTTTACATCCACCATATGAACCTTTCTACTTGAGAAAGATTTAGCGATAGATAAGCCGATTGGGCCGTAGCCACAACCAACATCTAAGATTGGTCCTTCCACCATAGGAATTTGAAAAGATTCTATAAGTAATCTAGAACCAAAATCCACTTCTTTCTTAGAAAAAACTCCTGAATCAGCTTTAAATCGAAATAGATGTCCTCTTAATTTGAACTCCCAATAAATCGGGTTACTTTCTGAACTAGGCATTCGTGAATAATAATGATTGGTCAATCTTACCCCTCCATAGGAATAATTTGGAGAATTCTTTGTTTTGTTTGTTTTATAGAGGTTTTGATCGAAAGTTACCTTTCTCACTGCAGGGAATTGTAGTATATATATTTAACTATAAAAAGCCCGCCTAATGGAGCGAGCTTTTTATATATTATTTTCGCCTAGTAGTCTTACTTAACTTCTACTTCAGCGCCAACTTCTTCAAGTTTAGCTTTAAGTTCTTCAGCTTCTTCTTTCGCAATACCTTCTTTAAGTGCTTTTGGAGCATTATCAACAAGTTCTTTTGCATCTTTAAGTCCAAGACCAGTGATTTCACGAACCACTTTGATAACCTTGATTTTTTGTCCGCCTGCGCTAGCAAGAATTACATCAAATTCTGTTTTTTCAGCAGCAGCGTCGCCACCAGCAGCGCCACCCATAACAGCTACAGGAGCAGCTGCAGTTACGCCGAATTCTTCTTCAATTGCTTTTACTAAATCGTTTAATTCTAGAACTGTCATTTCTTTAATCGCATCAATGATTTGTTCTTTAGTCATGATTGATTTCCTCCTTAAATGGTTATTAATATTGTTTTATTCGATCGGTTAAGGCGTAAGTTATGCGCCTTGTTCTTCTTCTTTTTGATCTGCCACTGCTTTAGTAGCAAGAGCGAAGTTACGAATAGGTGCTTGAAGTACGCTAAGCAACATTGAAAGAAGTCCTTCGCGTGATGGAAGTTCAGCAAGAGCTTTGATTTCCTCTACAGTTGCAACATTTCCTTCAATTACACCTGCTTTAATTTCTAAAGCTTCGTTATTTTTAGCAAATTCATTAAGAATTTTTGCTGGTGCGATTACATCTTCTGCACTAAATGCAATTGCGTTTGGTCCAGTAAGAGATTCGTTTAAACCTGCTAATTCTGCTGCTTCAGCTGCACGACGTGTTAAAGTATTTTTGTAAACTTTAAATTCAACGCCTGCTTCGCGAAGTTGTTTACGAAGTTCTGTTACCTCTGCAACATTTAGTCCACGGTAATCCACAACTACAGATGTTGCACTACCTTTAAATTTATCAGCAATTTCTTCAACGATTTGTTTCTTTGCTTCGATTACGCTGCTCATCTTTACACCTCCTGTTATTTGGCTGGATGAACATTCATACCGTTAACATTAAAGAAACCTCCATGTCAGCAGACATGGAGGTAATAATGAAAAATAGCCGTTCGACTACTCTATCTATTATTATTACCTCGGTAGGAAATTAAGCTTCTTAAAAAGCACCTACTGTCTACGGTACAAATGTAATTTTCATTTTCATAACGAAATTTATTATATGGAATCCTTATGAATTTGTCAACTTCCAATTACTGTACAGTAGATGGATCGATTTTAATTCCAGGTCCCATTGTTGATGTAATTGCTACATTCTTCATAAATGTACCTTTAGCTGATGCAGGTTTTGCTTTCACCATTGTGTCAAAAATAGTAGTAAAGTTTTCAACAATCTTCTGATTATCAAATGAAACTTTACCGATTGGCACATGGATATTACCTGCTTTATCAACGCGGTACTCTACTTTACCAGCTTTGATTTCTTGGATTGCTTTTGTTACATCAAATGTAACTGTGCCAGTTTTAGGGTTTGGCATTAATCCTTTAGGGCCTAAAACACGTCCTAATTTACCAACTTCACCCATCATGTCTGGTGTTGCTACGATTACATCAAATTCAAACCAACCTTGGTTGATTTTGTTGATATAATCTGCATCTCCAACATAATCAGCTCCAGCGGCTTCTGCTTCTTTCGCTTTTTCACCTTTAGCAAAAACTAAAACTTTTTGTGTTTTACCTGTTCCATTTGGAAGAACAACTGCCCCACGAATTTGTTGGTCAGCTTTCTTAGGGTCTACACCTAAACGAAAGGCAACTTCAACTGTTGCATCAAATTTAGTAAAAGTAGTTTTCTTCACTAATTCAACTGCTTCTTCTAAAGAATAAGCTTTTGTACGATCTACAAGCTTAGAAGCTTCTAGAAATTTTTTACCTTTTTTCGCCATTATAAATCCTCCTTATGTGGTTTTAGCGGAATAACCTCCCACGAATAAAGGTTGCGGGAGAAGTAAAGTTATACGTTCAGCCCAGCAACCTCTTCATCAACTACAATTGTGTTCAAGAATTAATCTTCAATCACAATTCCCATGCTGCGTGCAGTTCCTTCAACCATACGCATTGCTGCTTCAACACTAGCAGCATTTAAATCTGGCATTTTTGTTTCGGCAATTTCACGTACTTTGTCACGTTTAACTGTCGCCACTTTGTTACGATTTGGCTCACCTGAACCTGAATCAATGCCAGCTGCTTTTTTAAGAAGTACAGCTGCAGGTGGGGTTTTCGTAATAAATGTAAATGAACGGTCTTCAAACACCGTGATTTCAACTGGAATGATTAAACCAGCTTGATCTGCTGTGCGAGCGTTAAATTCTTTACAAAATCCCATGATATTAACACCAGCTTGACCTAGTGCTGGACCTACTGGTGGAGCAGGATTTGCTTTCCCTGCAGGAATTTGTAATTTAACAAGTTTAATTACTTTTTTAGCCACGAGACACACCTCCTTAAGTCCGTGATGTGGTACTTGGGGTTCTCCCCCTCCCACTCAAAAATCTCTTTATGAAAATAAAGATTTTTTATAAGAATTTGTCTCTATTTTCGAGAGACATACTGACTTATGAAATATTATCATTTTTAAAATATATTTTCAAGTTATTTCCCACTATAATTTCTCAACTTGATCGAAATCTAATTCTACTGGTGTTTCACGTCCGAACATATTAACTAACACTTTTATTTTTCCTTTATCATGATCCATTTCTTCAATTTTTCCAGCAAAATTAGCAAAAGGTCCTTCTTTGACTGTCACCGTTTCACCGACTTCAAATTGAATATCCATTCGTTTTTCTTCTAAGCCCATTTGTTTTAAGATGGTCTGTGCTTCTTCTGGTAATAGTGGTGTTGGTTTTGATCCAGAACCCGAGGAACCAACAAAACCCGTTACCCCTGGTGTATTTCGTACAACATACCATGAATCATCTGTCATAATAATCTCTACTAACACGTAACCAGGGAATACTTTTCTTTTGGTTACTTTCTTTTTACCGTTTTTAATATTTGTTTCCTCTTCTTCAGGGACAATCACTCGGAAAATTTTGTCTTGCATTCCCATTGATTCAACCCGTTTTTCCAAATTCGCTTTTACTTTGTTTTCATATCCGGAATATGTGTGGACAACATACCAATTTTTCTCCATTAAAAGGGACTAAATGTCCTTCCCTCCTCAATAATTGTATTTCGACTTCTATTACTTATTTTATAAAACGATTGTTTAAAACCAAATGAAAAAACCCGTAAAAATTCGGGTTTTTTTAACACATTTATTCTTTACAATTATACCATGTAAAAATAGTCTGTATTCAAGAGTTATTTATATATTTAATATATTATTGTTTTAAAATCCATTCAATTAAGGATGAAATCCCTAAATCTATTCCTGCAAAAAAGAGAGAAAGCAAAACAACTGTTGTAATGACCGTAACGGTATAGCTTACTAACTCTTTCTTCTTCGGCCAACTTACTTTCCTCATCTCACTGTTCACATTGCGGAAAAACTGTATTAAGCCTGACATTACGAAACCTCCAACAAGTTCAAATTGCCCAAATACTTATGGTTATAATCTCTATTTCGTTTCTTTATGAAGAGTATGGCGATTACAATTCTTACAAAATTTCTTAACTTCTAATCTCTGTCCGTGGCTGCTACCTCCCATGGTTGAGTAATTTCTCGAACCACATTCCGAACAAGCTAATACAACTTTTTTTCTCATAATCATTCACACCAATTTCCTTTTATCCTATAAAAAGTATCATTATACAAGCTTAAAGTCAAGAATTCCTATATAGTAATCTCACGGACTTCTAAATATCGCTCAAGCTTTCTCTTCACTCTTTGTAGGGCATTATCAATGGATTTCACATGTCTATTTAGTTCTTCTGAGATTTCCTGGTAAGTCTGGCCATCTAAGTAAAGAGCTAATACTTTTCTTTCTAAATCACTTAATAGTTCATTCATTTTCCCTTCAATATTATCATATTGTTCTCTATTAATAATCAATTCTTCCGGATCTGTCACCTTCGCACCTGTAATCACGTCCAAAAGTGTCCGATCTGATTCTTCATCATATATAGGCTTGTCTAAGGAAACATAGGAATTAAGAGGTATATGTTTTTGACGAGTGGCCGTTTTAATAGCTGTAATAATCTGTCTAGTAATACAGAGTTCAGCGAAGGCTTTAAAGGTCGTTAACTTGTCTTCTTTGTAATCACGAATGGCTTTATAAAGTCCTATCATTCCTTCTTGAACAATATCTTCCTTGTCAGCTCCAATCAAGAAATAGGAACGCGCTTTCGCTCTTACAAAATTTTTGTACTTATGAATTAAATAGTCTAAAGCATCAGTATCACCTTGATGAACTAATTCTACGATAGGTTCGTCATTCAAATGTTCAAACTTTTCAGTACTTAAACGATAATTCAAGCTCACTCCCATCCCCTCCGACCAAAACATAGATAGATGTATTATACAGCAGGGGCAAAACAATCGTCAATCTTTCAACGGTCACCCCTGCGCCATTTTTCGAATATTTCCGCAACTTCATCATTAAGCGAGATCTTAGTATGGAATTTTTCCTCTTTAATTTTATTAATGTTTCGTTTTATTTTTTGTTCTACTATTTCAATTTCTGTTAGAAGTTCCCTCGCAGAAACTCTTAATGCACCTTGTCCAAAAACTTGCCATTGTTCTGTATAATCGGATGTTGCTACATACACTTGATTTTTAATCGTCGTTAATTCGATTGCCATTTTCTCAATTCTTTCATCTGCTGATTCATTTTCTCTCGTAAAAATGACTTCCACTTTGTAATTCCGGTATTTCTTTTCTGTCCCTTTTACATAATGTGCATCAAAGACAACGATCACCTTATAGCCAGTATACCCTTGGTAATCTGCCATTCTTTCAATTAATAAATCACGAGCAGCGGCTAAATTCTCCTGTTTTAATTTTCGAAGATCAGGCCAGGCACCGATGATATTATAACCATCCACAATCAAGATGTTCATATTCAGTTCCCTAGAGGATTTCGTTTACGATAAACCTCATACATGAGCAAGCTTGCTGCAACAGATGCGTTTAAGGAAGTAACTTGTCCAACCATTGGGAGACGAATGAGAAAATCGCATTTATCCTTAATTAGTCGACCCATCCCACGTCCCTCACTGCCGATTACTAACCCAATTGGAAGTGTACCATCTAGTTGTCGATAATCATCCTGTCCTTTCGCATCTGTTCCGGCAATCCACATTCCTCTTTCCTTTAATTCATCTATTGTTCGGGCTAGATTCGTTACCCTAACGACGGGGATATATTCTATTGCTCCCGTTGAGGCTTTCGCTACCGTTGCTGTTAATCCTACGGCTCTTCTCTTCGGTATAATAATCCCATGAGCACCCACAGCATCAGCCGTTCTCATGATCGACCCTAAATTATGGGGGTCTTCAATCTCATCTAATAGTAAAAAGAATGGGGTTTCATCCCTTTGTTCAGCCCGTGTAAACAAGTCATCTAACTCAGCATATTGATAGGCCGCAACTTGAGCTACGACCCCTTGATGATGTTCCTGGACAAACTGATCAATTTTTTGCTTCGGAACAAATTGAACTAATACATTCGCTTCCTTCGCCTTTTTTAAAATTTGCTGAATGGGACCCCCTTTTTGAGTTCCATCAGCAATCCAAATTTTATTAATTTCTCGATCTGAACGTAAAGCTTCTAACACAGGATTTCTTCCCGCAATATATTCCTGTTGATTCATGAGTTTTTTCCTCCTTTCTGTTGGTCTACCAATGTAAATGATTCTTGAATGATTTCCACCATTCTCGAATTTTGATTTGTTAAAAACAAATATCCCATTAGCGCTTCAAAAGCGGTGCTATAGCGGTATGTTTGAACATCTGTATTTTTGGGGACCGTCCCAGACTTGGCATTTCTCCCTCGTCTCACAACCGCTACTTCTTCCTCTGTTAAAAATCCCTCATCCTTCAACGCTTTTAATATAGATGCTTGAGATTTTGCTGAAACATAATGGGTTGCTTCCCGATGCAATTGATTCGGTTTTACTTTCCCGGTATGTAAAAGGTGGTGCCGAACATATACTTCAAATACGGCATCCCCCATATAAGCTAATGCTAAACTATTGATCTGTTTGGCATTCTCAAGAGGTTCAAATTGTAACATTTCTTACCCTCTTTTCCATCTTGTGCCCTGTGGCGTATCTTCTAAAATAATGTTCATCGCTTTTAATTGATCACGAATTTCATCGGCAAGTTGGAATTGACGATCTTTACGGGCTTGGATTCGTTTCTCAATCAACTCTTCAATTTCCTCATCAAGCAGGGAATCATCCTCTAATTTCAATCCAAGGACATGGAATAATTCCTCGAATTCTTTCATGAACGCATCGATTACTTCTACGGATGTATTTTTCTCCATCAAATAGTAATTGGCTTGTTTTGACAGTTCAAATAATACAGAAATTCCATTCGCTGTATTAAAGTCATCATCCATTTCATGGATAAAATCATGATGCAATTTCTCGATTTTTCCCATCCAGCTTTCATTTTGCTCTGTTAAATTCGTACTTGACTGTTTTCTATGCTTTAAATTTTCATAGGAAGTTTTTAAACGTTCCAATGATGTCTTGGCATTCGATAATAATTCTTCGTTGTAATTAATGGGGTGACGATAGTGAACAGACATCATAAAGAATCTTAACACTTGCGGATCATGATGTTTGATAATATCGTGCACTAGAACAAAATTCCCAAGGGACTTTGACATTTTCTCATTGTCAATATTAATATACCCATTATGCATCCAATACTTTGCGAATGTTTTCCCTGTCAATGCTTCTGATTGGGCAATCTCATTTTCATGATGTGGGAACGTTAAATCTTGCCCACCCGCATGAATATCGATTGTATCACCTAAATATTCTTTGGCCATTGCGGAACATTCAATATGCCAACCAGGTCGCCCTTTTCCCCAAGGACTCTCCCAATAAATTTCCCCTTCTTTGGCCGCTTTCCATAAGACAAAATCTAAAGCATCTTCTTTCTTTTCTCCCACTTCAATTCGGGCCCCGACTTTTAACTCATCAATCGATTGATGCGAAAGTTTCCCGTATTCTTTGAATGCCCGCGTGCGGTAATATACATCTCCGTGTGATTCATAGGCATACCCTTTTTCGATAAGCGTTTCGATAAACTCCACAATAATATCCATATTTTCCGTTACGCGAGGATGAATGTCCGCCTTTTCACAACCTAAAGCTCCTACATCTTCAAAGTAGGCGTTTATAAAGCGCTCAGCGATAGACGGTACATCCGTTTCCATTTCCTTAGCCACTCGGATTAATTTATCATCAACATCCGTGAAATTGGATACGTATTGAACATCGAAACCACGGTATTGTAAATAACGACGAACCATATCAAATACAATAGCGGGACGAGCATTTCCAATGTGGATATAATTATAAACAGTCGGTCCACATACATACATCTTCACTTTTCCTTCTTCAAGTGGAACAAACTCTTCCTTCTTCCTCGTTAATGTATTATACAGTTGTATTGACATTTCTTTTTTCTCCTTCCTTTAACTCTTCAAGTTGTTGCTTCAACTGGGTAATTTCATTTTCCATCGCACTGCAACGATCTGAAATCGGATCCGGTAAATCACTATGATTCAAATCTTTCTTAATTTTAATCCCATCTTGAATGACGACCTTTCCAGGAATCCCAACGACTGTGGAATTTGGAGGTACATCTTTCAAAACGACAGAACCAGCCCCAATTTTTGAATTTTCACCGACTATTATAGAGCCTAACACTTTTGCTCCTGTTGCTATAAGCGCATTATCTTTCACTGTAGGATGACGTTTCCCCTTTTCTTTTCCTGTTCCACCTAACGTCACACCTTGATATAAGGTAACATTATCTCCTATTTCACATGTTTCACCTATGACGACACCCATTCCGTGGTCGATAAAAAATCGACGTCCGATTGTTGCTCCTGGGTGAATTTCAATCCCTGTGAAAAAGCGACTAATTTGAGAAATAACGCGGGCAATAAAATACAACTTCCATTTATAAAAAGTATGTGCTATACGATGAGACCAAATGGCATGTAATCCGGAGTAAGTTAGAATCACTTCCAAATAACTACGTGCAGCTGGGTCTTGATCAAAAATAACATCAACATCTTCTTTAAACATTTTAAATGCTTTAAACATTCTCTCCTCCCCCTTCGCTCCCATTCCCTTTGAATTCTTAAGCAACAACATTTTCAAAGGGTATCCACAGTTCTAAATTTTATAGTTTCCTAAACACAAAAAAGACGCCTCTGTACATAATGACAGAGACGCCTGAATGCGCGGTTCCACTCTGTTTGAGGCAAAAAAACAAACCTCCAACTTTAAGCTGTTAACGGGAGTTCCCGCCATCACTTACTCGCAATCACTTTCAGTAATGGACTCAGAGGTGCATTTCAAGAATTGAATCACTTAAACCACTTTCAGCCGGTGATGGTTCTCTCTGTTAAGTCTCAAATTCTTTACTTCTCCTCATCTACGCGTTCACTTTTTTGGTTATTCTTAATATATTACATTTACGAAAAAATGTTAACCTAGAATTGTTTCCAAGCGTGTTTTTACAACCTCTTTCCCTAGCAGCTGAATCGTCTTTGGAAGATCAGGTCCATGTGTTAAACCTGTAACTGCCACACGGATTGGCATAAATAATTTCTTTCCTTTATGTCCAGTTTCTTTTTGAACGGCTTTAATCGATTTTTGAATCTCTGCTGCTTCAAAATTTTCTAGTTCAACTACTTTTGTTAGGAAGGCTTGAAGTACTTCTGGAACAGATTCTTCTGCAAGTACTGCTTTCGCTTCTTCTCCGTATTCAATGTCTTGTTTGAAAAATAGCTCCGTTAACTCGACTATTTCGGCTCCAAAGCTCATTTTTTCTTGATGTAAAGCAATAAGTTGAGTGGCCCATTCTTTTTGTTCCGCCGTCATATTTTCTGGTAATCGATCTGCTTTCATTAAGTGCGGAAGGGAAAGAGTTACTAATTTCTCTATATCTAATGTTTTCATATATTGGTTGTTCATCCAAGTTAGCTTTTGGTTGTCAAATAAAGCTGGTGATTTAGAAAGTCTCTCAGGATCAAAAATCTTGATTAATTCATCTTTTGTAAAAATTTCTTCTTCCCCTTTTGGTGACCAACCTAAAAGAGCGATAAAGTTAAACAAGGCTTCAGGTAAATACCCTAATTCTTCATATTGCTCGATAAACTGAATGATAGACTCATCACGTTTACTTAATTTTTTACGGCTTTCATTCACTATTAACGTCATATGTCCGAAAATAGGAATCTCCCAACCAAATGCTTCATAAATCATTAACTGTTTAGGTGTGTTAGAAATATGGTCATCTCCACGAAGGACATGGGTGATCTTCATTAGATGGTCATCCACCGCCACAGCAAAATTATAAGTAGGGGTTCCGTCTTTTTTGACAATCACATAGTCCCCAATTCCTTCAGATTCAAAGGAAACTTCTCCTTTTACCATATCCTTGAATGTGTAAACTTTCCCTTCAGGAACTTTAATACGAATACTTGGTTGTCTACCTTCAGCTTCAAAACGCTGTTGTTCTTCTTTTGTTAAATGAAGGCATTTTCTCGAATACTTAGGAGTCTCTCCTTTGGCTATTTGCGCTTCTCTTTCTGCCTCTAACTCTTCTTCCGTACAATAACATTTATAAGCGTCTCCACGTTCTAATAATTCATCATAAAGTTTCTTATAAATTTCCGTTCTTTCCGATTGTCGATAAGGTCCGTATTCTCCCCCGACATCTACGCTTTCATCCCAATCCATTCCTAACCATTTCAAATATTTCAGCTGGCTTTGCTCGCCACCCTCAATATTTCTCTTTTTATCTGTATCCTCAATGCGGATAATAAACTTTCCACCTTGATTTCTTGCATATAAATAATTGAATAGTGCAGTACGAGCGTTCCCAATATGTAAATGTCCCGTTGGACTTGGTGCATAACGCACACGAATGTCCTTAGCCATTTCGCTGCCTCCTCTTTCCGACTGAAACGAAATATCGTTCCTTTGATTCTTGACTATTTTACCACCCTTACTTTAAGGAATAAAGACTTTAAGAACAGTTTACCCTCACTAAACGTCATCCATTCCCTTATATAACCGGAAGGGCCCTCTTCATTATGTATTTTTCATTAATAGTACGGACGTGAGTGCTGCAATCCCTTCTTCTCTGCCTGTAAACCCTAACTTTTCTGTTGTCGTTGCTTTTACATTCACGCGTGATGCGTCACTTTCCAATAGTTCAGCAATTCTTTGTTTAATTGTCTCTATATAAGGAGCCATTTTCGGCTTTTGAGCAATGATGGTACAGTCAATATTCCCTAACGAATACCCCTTTTTCTTCACGATTTCCCATACATGAATCAGCAATTTTGCTGAATCTGCATCTTTAAATTCAGGGTCTGTATCCGGGAAATGCTTTCCAATATCCCCTTCTCCAATTGCACCTAAACAGGCATCTGTTACTGCATGCAATAATACATCTGCATCTGAATGTCCTAACAAACCTTTTTCATATGGTATTACAATTCCGCCAATGATACATGGGCGATTTTCTGCAAACTGGTGAACATCAAATCCTTGGCCAACTCGAAACATTGGCATCCCCCTTTAACATTATTTATTTTGTTTTTTCATAATAGCTTCAGCAAAAAAAAGATCTTCTGGTGTTGTCAACTTTATATTATCATAATCACCTTCAACAATTTCAACAGCCAGCGATAATCTTTCTACTAAAGAGGCTTCATCTGTTCCTATATATTGTTCATCATTTGCCTTTTTATAGGCATCTAATAAAATAGAAACATTAAAAGCCTGTGGTGTTTGAGCAGCCCACAGGCTTGACCGATCAATCGTTCCCTCAATTTGACCCTCTTTCACTTTCTTGATGGTATCCTTGACAGGGACAGCAACAATCGCTGCCCCTGACTTCATTGCGCAATCCACGAGGCGATGAATGATTTCCTGTTTGATAAACGGTCTAGCACCGTCGTGGACTAAGACAATTTCTTCATTCTGTAAATGGATTAATCCATTAAAAACACTGTGATGGCGTTCCTTCCCCCCGATTGTTAAAGACTTCACTTTTGTAATGTGATAGCTTTTGAGCAGATGAGTGAATTCTTCCATTTCATTTTGATGGACTACTAATGTAATGCCTTCACATCTTGGGTCAACTTCGAATACCTCTAGTGTATGAATAATAATCGGCTTTCTGTTTAATTCAATAAATAATTTATTTTTACCCGCTTTCATCCGCTTTCCTTGTCCGGCAGCTGGAATAATTACTTGATAGTTCATCATTTTTCTCTCCACTTATAATGCTTTTTCTAATAACTTAGGCTTTGCAAAAATCATTCTTCCAGCAGAAGTTTGTAAAACACTTGTCACAATCACGTCGATATGCTTCCCTATATATTCTCTTCCTTCTTCCACGACAATCATCGTTCCATCATCTAAGTAAGCAATTCCTTGGTTATGCTCTTTTCCATCTTTTATTACCTGTACGTTCATTTCTTCCCCTGGGAGAACAACAGGTTTAACCGCATTGGCTAAATCATTGATATTGAGCACTTGTACTTTCTGTAGCTCACACACTTTATTTAAATTGAAATCATTCGTGACGACAATTCCATTCATAATCTTCGCCAGTTTGACAAGCTTACTATCTACTTCTTGAATCTCTTCAAAGTCGCCTTCATATATTTGGACCTCCACTGGCAATTCCTTCTGGATACGGTTCAATATATCTAAACCTCTACGACCACGGTTTCTTTTTAAAACATCTGATGAATCAGCAATATGTTGCAGTTCTTCTAATACAAATTGTGGGATGACGATTACCCCGTCTAAGAATCCTGTTTGACATATATCTGCGATTCTCCCATCAATAATGACACTTGTATCGAGAAGTTTAAAAATTTTCGTATCACTTTGATCCTCATCCTCTAACTCTTTGCGTTTATTTCCTCTATTCGTAGAAAAAACACTACTAAGTTCATCACGTTTTTTAAATCCTACTTGAAACCCTAAATATCCTAATAATAATGTAAGAAAAATCGGTGTCACCGTATTTACAACAGGAATTTCAATTTGGTTAAGAGGAATACCTAATAAATAAGCAACAAACAGACCAATGATTAAGCCTAAACTTCCGGATAAGATGTCAACAACAGGGGCTTTGACTAATCCGTCCTCGATCCATTTTACAAAATTCACAACATAATCTACTGCCCAAAAAGTTAAAAAATAAAAGATAATAGCGCCCAATAGAACAGAAACATAAGGATTATTAATGAGTTTAAATTCTGATAAATTAATAAGTGATAATAAGTCCGGTATAAGGAATAAACCTAATGTTCCACCTAAAATAACAAATATCGCTTGTACAATGCGTTTGAGCATTACAAACATTCACCTCCTCATTCATTATAAACATTTTTTTCCTCTTATGATCTACTGTCATCAGATTATTCTATGACTGTAAAAATAGACATCCAATTGTTATATTGGAAAAACCATTTATTTGATTCCATCTTTGATTTGAGGTTATCACCTCGGGAGTCCGACTGTCAATTTTTTAGATAACAGATACCTTACAATTGGCGATCCGCAAATACTTGATCTTTAATTAACTTCAGCCCCTCTTTAATTTTCCGAGCTCTTACTTCTCCAATCCCATCTACATCATCCAGTTCATCTACCTCCGCTTTTAAAATAAACGGTAATGTATTAAACTTTATAATCAAGTTTTCAATAATAATAACAGGAAGCCTTGGAATCTTATTTAGAACTCGGTACCCTCTTGGACAAATCCCTTCATCAAGATGGACATGTCCTGAATATCCAAGTAGTTTAAAAAGAACCCCATCATCTAATAGCTCATTCGTGACAATCCCTTGAAATCGACTTAATACCTCATAAGGTTTTACTTGACGCTCTTTCGCATAATCACGAATGATCATCACTGCTTCCTCTTCCATATCTGTCAGTAACTCGTGCATTTGAAGTCGAATAAGTCTTCCTTCCACGCCTAATTCACTTAGATAGGATAAAAGTTCATTTTTAATGCGAATGACCATTTCAAACCGATGCAATACTTGTAATACGTCACTGAATGTAACAAGTTCTTCAAATTCCAAAACAGATAAATTCGAAATGGCATGATCTAATACGACTTTATACTTTTCTAATGTTTGGATGGCCTGATTTGCTTTAGTCAGAATCACCGAAATATCTTTTAATGCATAACGAAAATCACCCTTATACAAAGTAATCACGTTTCGCCGTTGGGAGATGGCAATCACTAATTTCTTTGTTTGTTTTGCCACCCTTTCCGCTGTCCGATGGCGCATTCCTGTTTCAGTCGAAGAGATGGAAGGATCTGTAGCAAGCTGGGCATTGGCTAAAATAATTTTGCTCCCTTTCTCATTTAATATGATCGCCCCATCCATCTTAGCTAATTCATATAGGTATGTTGGTGAAAAAGGACAATCAATTTTAAAACCACCATCTACTAGATGCTGTACTTTCTCGTTATGTCCAAGAACAATCAATCCCCCTGTATTGGCTCGTAAAACATTGTCAATTCCCTCTCTGATCGGTGTTCCTGGAGCAACTAATTGTAATATTTCAGATATTGTGTTATCCTTTATTCTTTTTTCGTCCATTATGAACCCCCCAAAGCATATTGAAGTGCCTCCCCTACATTCGTTACACCAACTACTTCTATTCCCTCTGGAATCTTCCATCCCCCTAAATTATTAGCTGGTATAATGATTCGTTCGAATCCGAGTTTAGCTGCTTCAAACACCCGCTGTTCAATTCTCGAAACACGTCTAACCTCTCCTGTTAAACCGACCTCCCCAATGATACAATCTGTTGCTCTCGTAGGTTGGTCTCGAAAACTGGAAGCAATACTAATAATAATTGCTAAATCAATCGCAGGTTCATCCAGTTTTACCCCACCTGCTACTTTTAAATAGGCATCCTGATTCTGTAACAGCAAGCCTACCCTTTTATCCAATACAGCCATAAGCAATGACACGCGGTTATGGTCAATCCCTGTAGCCATTCTTCGTGGATTACCAAAACTGGTTGGGGCAACAAGTGCTTGGATTTCTACTAACACGGGCCGAGTCCCTTCCATGGAGGCAACAACGGTTGAACCGGAGGCGCCTCTTGATCGTTCTTCGAGGAAGATTTCTGAAGGATTCTCCACTTCCTCAAGGCCTGCTTCTTTCATTTCAAAAATTCCCATTTCATTTGTGGAGCCAAAGCGGTTTTTAACTGCACGCAAAATTCGATATGTATGATGTCTTTCCCCTTCGAAATACAAAACTGTATCGACCATATGCTCTAATAACCTAGGCCCAGCAATAGACCCCTCTTTCGTAACATGCCCCACAATGAAGACGGCAATGCCTTTAATTTTCGCTATCCTCATCAACTCAGCTGTACATTCTCGTACTTGTGAAACACTTCCAGGTGCCGATGTTACTTCAGGATGATAGATTGTTTGAATTGAGTCAATGATGACAAAGGATGGGTTGACTTCATCAATCGCTAGATGGATTACTTCTAAATCCGTTTCAGCATAAATGAATAAATCCGCTGCTTTAATCCCAAGTCGGTCCGCTCTCAATTTTGTTTGCTTAATAGATTCTTCACCGGATATATATAACACTTTATGTTGCTTTTCAGCTAATTGCGAAGATACTTGAAGCAAAAGCGTTGATTTTCCAATCCCAGGGTCTCCACCAATAAGCACTAGTGAACCAGGGACAACTCCCCCCCCAAGCACTCGATTAAGCTCTTTTAACTCCGTTGTAACTCTCGGTTCCTGGGTAGATTCAACTTTGACCAATGGTGTCGGTTTAGCCGCACTTTTTTCTTCACTATGAATAAATGTTTTTTTCTGCTTTCCTACGATTTCTACTTCTTCCACCATCTTGTTCCATTCCCCACATCCTGGACAGCGCCCCATCCATTTAGGAGATTCATACCCACAAGATTGGCATATAAATTTTGTCTTTTTCTTGGCCATAATATACCCCTTTAAAATGTTAAAAACAAAAATAATGAATACTTTACCGTTTCTATGGAAAAGGTACACGTATTTTTCTTTCGTGTACCTTCTCTGCTGATTTTATTTAAGAAACGGTATTGGACATTGTTTTTGTTTTCACCACAAATTCATCATCTTCAACATCTACAATGACCCGTTGCCCTTTTAGTACGGTCCCTTTTAGTAGTTCTTCAGATAGACGGTCTTCTATGTGCTTTTGGATAGCCCGACGTAATGGACGAGCCCCATATTCCGGATCATAACCTTCGTTAGCTATTTTTTCCTTAGCCATTTCGGTTAACTCCAGTAGGATGTTTTGTTCTTCTAAACGTGATGTTAATTGGTTCGACATTAATGTCACAATTTGTTTTAAATGGTCTTTTTCTAATGAATGGAAGACGATAATTTCGTCGATCCGATTAATGAATTCCGGACGGAACGCCCGTTTTAATTCCTCCATCACTTTGCCTTTCATATCCTTATATTGCTGTTCTCCATCTTGAATATTGAAGCCTACAAATTTATTTCGTTTTAAAGCATTCGCTCCAACGTTTGAGGTCATGATCAATACTGTATTACGGAAATCAACTGTTCTTCCCTTAGAATCCGTCAGTCTTCCATCTTCTAATACTTGTAATAAAATATTAAATACATCAGGATGTGCTTTCTCAATTTCATCAAGCAATACGACAGAATACGGTTTGCGTCTAATTTTTTCCGTTAACTGACCACCTTCCTCATATCCTACATATCCTGGAGGAGAACCTACCAATCTTGAAGTTGAATGTTTCTCCATATATTCAGACATATCAATGCGAATCATGGCATCCTCATCCCCAAACATAGCGTTGGCAAGTGCTCTTGCTAATTCTGTTTTCCCTACCCCTGTAGGTCCAAGGAAAATAAAAGAGCCAATAGGACGCTTAGGATCTTTCAATCCGGCTCTCGCCCGGCGAACTGCTTTTGACACGGCCTTGACAGCTTCTTCTTGACCTATGACACTGGAGTGTAAAATTTTCTCCAAATTTAACAGCTTATCTGTTTCTGTTTGTGCTAGTTTTGAGACCGGAACTCCTGTCCAGCTAGAAACAACATTCGCAATATCCTCTACCGTCACTTCTGTATTTTCTTTTCCTTGCTTTTCCTTCCAACTTTTTTTCGTTACTTCCAATTCTTCTCTTAGCTTTTGTTCGGAATCTCTTAAAGAAGCCGCTTTTTCAAATTCTTGGCTTTGTACAGCTGCATCCTTTTCCTTTTTTATTTCGTCTAGTTTATGCTCTAGTTCTTTTAAATTTGGAGGTGTTGTATAAGAACGGAGACGTACTTTGGACCCCGCCTCGTCAATTAAATCAATTGCTTTATCCGGAAGAAAACGGTCTGAAATATATCGGTCGGATAATTTGACCGCCGCATCAATTGCGTCATCGGTAATAGAGACTCTATGATGTGCTTCATAACGGTCCCGTAAACCTTTTAATATTTGAATAGATTCGTCTAAAGTTGGTTCATCTACTTGGATAGGTTGAAATCTTCTTTCAAGCGCTGCATCTTTTTCAATATATTTCCGGTATTCGTCTAAGGTAGTGGCTCCAATACACTGTAATTCGCCTCTTGCTAATGAAGGCTTTAATATATTAGAAGCATCGATCGCCCCTTCTGCACCACCAGCACCTATTAATGTATGAAGCTCATCAATGAATAAAATGATATTTCCTGCTTGGCGAATTTCATCCATCACCTTTTTCAGACGATCTTCAAATTCTCCACGATATTTCGTGCCTGCAACAACTGTCCCCATATCTAATGTCATCACACGTTTATCACGCAGTGTTTCAGGGATTTCATTATTGATGATTTGTTGTGCTAGCCCTTCTGCTATAGCTGTTTTACCGACCCCTGGCTCCCCAATTAATACAGGGTTATTTTTTGTTCTTCTGCTTAAGACTTCAATGACACGCTGAATTTCCTTTGCTCGGCCAATAACAGGATCAAGACTTCCCTCTTTAGCAATCGCTGTTAAATCACGTGCTAAGCTATCTAATGTCGGTGTATTTGCATTTACATTGGCTCCTGATTGATGACCATTTGCTTCATTATTGCCTAGAAGCTGCAACACTTGTTGACGAGCTTTATTTAGACTCACTCCTAAGTTATTTAGGACTCTAGCGGCAACTCCCTCACCTTCACGTATTAAACCAAGCAAGATATGTTCAGTTCCAACATAAGAGTGTCCTAGCTTACGAGCTTCATCCATGGAAAGTTCAATCACTTTTTTAGCGCGAGGAGTGTAGTGGATTGTTTGAGTAGATCCTGAACCTTTTCCAATTAAATTCTCTACTTCTGTTTGAATTTTTTCAGCTCCTAAACCTAATCCATATAAGGCCTTTGCAGCAATACCTTCTCCTTCTCTTACTAGTCCTAGAAGGATATGTTCAGTTCCAATATTACTATGTCCTAGGCGAAGGGCTTCCTCTTGGGCTAATGCTAATACCTTTTGAGCTCTCTCAGTAAATCGTCCAAACATCATAGATTAATTCTCCTCCTTGTTTTGGTTCTCCATTTTTATCCTTTCGCGAATTAAGGTTGCTCTGCGCACATCACGCTCATTCGGTCTAAGCGGACCACCAGCATACCGTTGTAAAAAACCAGGCTGTGTTAATATCATTAATTCATTTAGAATTGTTTTTGAAATATTACTAATATATCCCAAATCTATTCCTAATCTAACATCTGATAGACATTGAGCGGCCTCTTTTGATTCAATAATTCGGGAGTTTGTTAACACACCGAATGATCGATAAACTTTATCCTCAAGTTGAATATTAGAAGTTTTCACAAGTGCTTCTCTTGCTGACCTCTCTTGGGCAATGATTTGATAAACAATGCCAAGTAAATCATTCACAATATCTTCTTCCGATTTCCCTAAAGTAATTTGGTTGGATATTTGAAAGATATTGCCTAATGCTTCACTACCTTCCCCATATATTCCACGGACCACAAGCCCTAGTTGATTAATAGCCGGAATAATCCGATTCATCTGTTGGGTAATAATAAGTGCAGGTAAATGCATCATAACGGAAGCACGCATTCCAGTACCTACATTTGTTGGACAGCTAGTTAAATACCCATTCTGTTCATCAAAGGCATATCGGATATGACTTTCAATCGTATCATCCAAGCCACTAGCCTTTTCCAATGCCTCTTTTAACTGCAAACCAGGAGTTAAACATTGTATGCGAATATGATCCTCCTCATTCACCATCACACTAATATCTTCGTCTTTTGATAAGAAAACTGCCCCATAATTGGAATTCTCCGCTAACATAGGACTTATTAGATGTTTTTCTACCAAAACTCGTTTATCCAATGGTCGGAGTTCTTCCATAATTAATAATTCTAAGGAGCTTACCCTTTCATCATACTTCAATGATTCGGCCATATTCGTCACAATATCTTTTGCCTCTTCGACCGTAAAGACCGTTGGAAATTTATAATCATGTAAGTTCCTAGCTAATCTTATTCTTGAGCTTAAAACAATATCGGAATTAGGCCCTTCTGCACTCATCCAAGAGCTAACAGCCTGACTAATAAATCTCTCAATCGTCATGATGATTCACCCCTTTTTGAATCTAGTTGTAATTCAAGGGATCGAATCCTATCCCGAACTTCAGCTGCCTTTTCAAATTCCTCATTAATAATTAATGTTTGAAGTTGTGTCTTAAGCTCCTTTATTTCCTTTTTCAGATGTAAAGATCCCCCGACACGTTTCGGTATTTTCCCTTGGTGAACAATATTACCGCTATGCAATCTTTTAAAAATAGGCTTAATACGATCTTTGAAAGTTTCATAACAATGAGAACAACCAAATCGGCCGACATTGACAAATTGTTGATATGTCATATGGCAAACATCACATTGAAGAATTTCATGCTTCGGAAAACTGTTTTCTTTCGTCTTTTGAAAACCTGAATCAATATTTAGCAGACCAGCTAATAAATTATTAATTGAGAATCCAGGATCGCCCTCAATAATAAACACTTCACTTTTTTCTTGCGCACAATGCTCACATAGATGTACTTCCGTCTTTTCACCATTAATGATTTTGGTGAAGTGGAGAGTAGCTGGTCTCTCATTACACTCCTGACAAATCAAAATAAATTCCACCTCTCCATTATTTATACTTTAGAGTTAAAAGCATTGCCTTTAGCATCCTAGCTCTTAATTCATCTCTTTCTGGTAAATCAATATATAAAACAGATCGATCCATTACACTTAGCATAATTTTTGCTTCTCTCCCAGAAATAATCCCTTCTTCCACTAGACGATACACTACATCGTCCGCACTAGATTGGGAAACCCTTTCCCCCACAAGAGAAACAAGCTGGTCAATTAAATGAGATTGGTCATGGATTTTCACCTTCATAATTCTTATATATCCACCCCCACCTCTCTTACTTTCAACAACATAACCTTTTTCCATCGTAAACCTAGTATTAATTACATAATTTATTTGGGAAGGCACACATTGGAATTTATCGGCAATTTCGCTTCGCTTAATTTCAACAATTTCTCGGTCACTCATCTCTAAAACCTTTTTTAAGTAATTTTCAATGATATCCGATATGTTTCTCACCAAGCCTCCTCCTTTTCTGACTTTGACTATATTTGACATTCATTATACTCGATAAATACGTTTCCGTGCAATTTATAAACCTGTTTACTTTTATAATTGCCGAATTTATTAATATTAAACAGCCACCATAATTTTTTTATTTATTTTTAATATATATTCCCCTTGCTATGGCAAATTTCCTTTTATTCTTGTTAAAAAAGTGAATTCTCCATATCCATGATTTTTGTTGTTTTGGCTTTTTTTGGATGGTGCCTGGATGGTGCCTGGCACCCGGATATTCCTGGATGGTGCCTGGCACCTGGTAGGTTATGGTTAAAGGGGAAATTTGCATATTTCCCAGAGTCATTTGCGTATTTCCTGCGAACTTTTGCGCTACTTCTCACTGGATTTGCACTGTATTTTAGATTATTGATTATTTCCTGGAATATATGCGAATTTCCCGGAATCTTTTGCACTTTTGGAGATCCGCTTGGAGTCATGATTTTACAAATCCCACGCTTTTTTGACTTTTGAATATTTCCAAATAGTACTTGCCTTCCCCTGTTCTAATTCGACTAAATTTTGTCTAGTTTAGGAATCTAAACTGGAACTTTCTGGATGGTGCCTGGCACCTGGAATTTATTTGGCAAAAAAAAAAGAGAATAGCTAAATCGCTATTCTCTCGTTTGCTTGGCAACGTCCTACTCTTGCAGGGGGACAGCCCCCAACTACCATCGGCGCTGAAGAGCTTAACTTCCGTGTTCGG
>NZ_JAUSUC010000024.1 GCF_030813365.1 Oikeobacillus pervagus | reverse complement strand
TCAAATTATTGAACCGCCGTATACGGAACCGTACGTACGGTGGTGTGAGAGGGTCGAACGAATCAAAATTCCGATTCGTTCACTCTACTCGATTGACAAAAAAGAGAATTAATGCTCTTCAATAGGTTCAGTAGGAATGATAGCAGAAACAACAAAAATAAGGAAAGTTGTGATCACTGCTAACAATGCTCCTAATTGGAAGTTGAACTCAGCACCGTTCATTGAACTAACAACATACGTTAACATTTCGATTAGTAAAAAAGTCCAGAAAAAAGTCATGATATAACGCAAACCTATTCACCTCTATTCCATGCAATCATAATTCATATGTAAAAGATTTATGACATATTTTTTCACCATTATCTTATCATACATACACATAAATATAAATCATTTCTCTAAAGGGGATGAAAAAAACTTTCATCAACCTATAAAGTTTCAAAGAATTTCCTACTTCATTCATGCCCAATTACAAAACAGGTTACGATAAACAGGAAAATGGGCTAATCCCCTTTCGTTTTTCATCATAAAACATACACTATTATGACTCACTATGCAAAAGGAGAATTAAAATGCAGCAAAAGATATTTCAATATGATCACGAGTGGTGTATGGTTCATTATCCCGCGAAGCCGAATGGATTTGCTGTAATGATTCTCGGTGATCGTAATCATTTTGTGAATGAAAGTGGAAGCTTTTGGATGGAAAATGAGGGACGTAAATATTGGATTGAACAGTTAAATGAAGCAGGTTATCTTGTGTTTTATTCTAATCTGTATGGAAATCATTGGGGAAATACCCAGGCTTGTCAATTAGCGATTAATGTATTTCAATTTTTAAAACGGACAGAAATTATCAATAGCCAGGTTCATATTATCGCAGAAGGAACCGGAGCACTCTTAGTGAAAGAAATGATCGATCAAATACAGCATCAAATTCGTTCTATTGTTTTCATATCTCCTTGTCTTTCTCTAGCTTTGCATAATGAACAGGAAAAATCCCGAAAATTTTTTTATAAAAAATTTATCAAAGAGCTTGCGATGGCATTTAAAATACAGGAGAAGGATTGCGAAGAACTAATACAAGAAGAGAATTTCCTATTATTTTATCAAACCCCTATCTCTTTATACTTTATTCAGTGTGTTGAACTTCAAGCCTATAAAGAGCAATTTGAATTGATTCAAAAAATTAATAAGGAACGGATGGACAATAGGTTACCATCTAAATTAGAATTTATTATCAATAATAAAAAGTGGGATGTTGTGAAGAAATGGGAGAGCTTTTTTAAAAAAAATGAAAAGTATTTATAATGAAGGCATAGGATGATATGTAGGTATTCCAAATTAAGGGGGATCCACTGTGAACCAAGCATTGGTTTTCTCTAGTCATTCTTTCCTTGGCTTTGAGGTTTGTAAACAACTCTTGGATGAAGGAATAGTCGTTCATGCTGTATCTGATAAAAGATTAAGCGAGGATCGCGAATTAGAAGTAGGAAGAAATGCTAATTTTCACTTTTCTTCTTCCTATCCAATTCCATATAGGTCTAAAGAATCAGGTTATGTTTTTTTCCCATTCTACGATGTTCTTTATGATGAAGAAATCAATATCAAAAGATGGCAGAGTATGATGAAGAATAAAGATGGCTTTATCCCGGGAAGTCATTTCATTTTTTTATATTCTTCCAACTGGTTAAAAACTAACGATTCTAACCAAAATAGATTTCAAATGGAAAAATTTAAGGAAGAATTAATTGAAGATGAACGATTTAAACTAACGGTTATTTATTTGCCGACATTGTATGGGCCACGGCAACCTGAAAGCTTTATCATTCAAAAAATCATGAATCAAACCGATAGCGAAGGTTGTGCATGTATTGATTTGATCGATGATTTGGAAAGTGCTATTTTGATCCAAGATGCAGTGAAGATGATCGTAAGTATGAAGGACAAAGAAGGTTCATTTCTTTTTCATAACGAGAAAGAAGATATATGGCTGGAAATCTTTCAATATTTAGAGGTAAATGAAAAAATCCGGATTCGGTCTGCTCAAAAAACAGACAAGAGCAAACTAGAAGTCATTTATGTTGAAAACAGTTTATCTGTTCAGGAGGCCATTTGCCAACAAAAAGAATATCAATTGAAAAATAGAGGAGGATTTTTTTGAATCGTCCTCTTTTTATCCCGCCTAAATGGGCAGTAAAACCTCCACTTCAATATGTATGGTAACAGAGAAGAGAGGTGGAGGATTGCGGCCCCTAAAGGTCTGATAAGCTCAACGAACATTTAATGGGGGATGAAGAACTCCCCTACTGAATGAAGTTTCACTTTATTGAAAAGAACAGGCTATGATAAAGGGAAGCATATTAATCGTATTTAAGAAAAAACAGATGGATGCTTATTTTAGTAAATCATACATAAGTTTTTTTCTTAAATTATGGTATAGTGGGTACTTAGAAGGGGTTGCTGATCATGATAAAAAAATGCATGTTTATGGGATTGATCTTATTTTTAATTATTTTCATAAGTGGTTGCTCCAGCAATGCCAAAAAAGGAAACTTAAAAAAAGTGGGCTTACTTGTTCCACAAACGATCAACGACCAAGTTTGGGGAACAAAGGGTTATAAGGGATTACTTAAAATACAATCTCGTTATAATGTTGATTTTTTCTATAAAGAAGGAGTTGATTCGGAGGTATTAGCCGAAAGGACAGTTCAAGAGTTTGCGGATAAAGGGGTCAATCTTATATTCGGACATGGTAGTGAATATTCCATGTACTTTAATCGACTCGCCTCCAAATATCCAGATATCCACTTCGTTAGTTTCAACGGCAATGCTGAAGTGAAGAACACGACGAGTTTGAAATTTGAGAGTCATGCGATGGGATTTTTCGGGGGAATGGTAGCTGCACATGAAACCAAAACAAATAAAATCGGGGTATTGGCCACTCATCGCTGGCAACCCGAGAATAAGGGATTCGTTCAGGGGGCTGAATTTGAGAATCCTGATGTAGAAGTTGATCTTCGTTATGTTGGAAATTGGGATGACCGTGAGCTTGCCCTGCAAATGTTGGATGATATGATTGCAGATGGGGTAGATGTTGTCTATCCAGCAGGAGATGGGTATAATGTTCCTGTTATCGAATATTTAAAAGAACGAGGTCTCCATGCTGTTGGCTATGTATCGGATCAATCAGATCTTGGGGAAACAACTGTTTTAACTAGTACTGTCCAACATGTGGACAAACTATATGAGCTGGTAGCTTCAAGGTTTGTTGATGGAACATTAGAGTCTGGAAATCTATATTTTGATTTCCATGATGGAGTCATTAGCATGGGAAAATTTAGTCCAAATATGGATGAGAAATTTCAAAACAAGGTGAAAAACTTAGTTCAAGAGTATCGCCAATATGAAACATTACCAGGGACAAATAAGGGGGAACAAAAATGAATGACCAAAAAAATATGGAATTCATGCAAATCGCTATGAAGTATTTACCAGAGGCCCAAGGAAAATTACAAGATGCAGGAATTGACTTCTCTATGGATTTAATAGAACCTTTTATGGGATTATTTCTAAATGTAATGAATGAGGCCTATGAGCTTGGGAAAAAAGATGCGTTGAATGAAGAAAAATAAAGTTCAACGAACATTCAGTGGGGGGTTCTATATCCCCATTGAATGTTCGTTGAACTTATCGGACCTTTAGGGGCCGTGAACCTCCACCATTTTGAGGTGGAGGTTTTACTGCCCGTTAAGGCGGGATAAAAAGAAGAAGGGGCGGATCACATTATATTCCGACTCTTCTTTATTTTTGTTTAGGAAACTATAAATCTATTCGCTTTTTTTCCATTTATCTAAAAGTGGACTGATTTTTTTAATCATTGGTTTTAATTGGTTGAATGAGGTCATCAGACTATCTATATTCATCATCATATCTTGAAAGTTAATGGAGCCACCCTCTTCGTATTTTTTATTTGTCTCGTTCTGCCCATTTCTCGATTGTGGTGGAATGGTTTGTCGCCCAAACATAAGGCGATCGAAAGGGTGGAGACGTTCCTGCTTACCCGACTCAAAATCATGTTCTTCATTTGACAAATCACTCATATTTTAGGACCCTCCTTTCCTTTTGTTAATATATGCGGGCATCTTTGTATACGTATAGGTGGCCTTACTTGTTATACTGCTATTGCGGAGGGGGTGTAACGACAATGGTTCATTTGATATAAAAAAATTTTTATTTTGATAAATAACCAAATAGAAAAAAATTTTTTTATCTCACGGATGGAACGAAAATAGAAAAGAATTCATTGCATTATCATCAAAACTTCGATAAAATTAGTACCAAGTCATAATAATTGATATAACTACTTTCTAATAGTATTTTAATTAAGATATGGGAAAATTTCATTTATAATTCTTTATAAGACCTTAGAAGAAAGCAATTGAATAATGTTCGGGCTTTCTTCTGGATTTTCCATGATTTTTGCGCAAGTTCGCCATTATTAAAAGAAAGAAGGGATACCTGTATGAATGCAGGAATAATTGGAATGGGTCGCTTTGTCCCAGAAACGGTTGTAACAAATGCGGATTTAGAAAAAAGAATGGACACAACAGATGAATGGATTCGCACTAGAACAGGGATTGAAGAACGTCGTATTGCTGGAGATGAGATTGATACTTCAGACATGGCATTTGAAGCGGCAAAAAAGGCAATAGAGGACTCAGGAATTAAACCTGAAGAAATTGATTTAATCCTTGTTGCTACTGTAACCCCGGATCAATCATTTCCTTCCGTGTCTTGTATGATTCAAGATCGATTAGGGGCGAAAAATGCGGCAGCCATGGATATTAGTGCGGCATGTTCTGGCTTTATGTACGGTCTAGCAACTGCAAAACAATTCATTATGACCGAAACCTATAAATATGTCTTAGTGGTAGGCGTTGAGAAACTATCAAAAATTACTGATTGGAATGATCGAAATACGGCTGTATTGTTTGGAGACGGGGCAGGGGCTGCAATTGTAGGACCTGTTTCAGAAGGAAGAGGAATTCTCGCATTTGAATTAGGTGCAGATGGTTCTGGCGGAAAACATTTATACTTTGATGAGTTCATTCAAATGAATGGTCGCGAAGTATTTAAATTCGCCGTACGTCAAATGGGAGAAGCTTCTGTACGCGTCATTGAAAAAGCAGGTCTTTCTAAAGATGATGTAGACTTTCTCATTCCTCATCAAGCCAATATTCGAATTATGGAATCATCTCGTCAACGATTAAATTTACCGGAAGAAAAAATGTCAAAAACAGTTAATCGTTTTGGAAATACATCCGCTGCTTCCATTCCGATTTCTTTGGTAGAAGAGATCCAAAATGGTAAAGTGAAGGATGATGATGTAGTTGTGATGGTTGGATTTGGTGGAGGTCTCACTTGGGGATCAGTGATTATGAAGTGGGGCCGTTAAAATTCGCTCGAAAGCGGCTAAAAAGAAACTAATCTTCTTACAAATTTTAAAGGAGCCAAAAAAATGGAAAAAAGAAGAGTTGTAGTAACAGGATTAGGTACTGTATCGCCTTTAGGAAAGAATGTAACTACTACATGGGAGAATGCTTTAAATGGAGTATGTGGGATTAAACCACTTACTCGAGTGAATCCAGATGATTACCCAGCAAAAGTTGCTGCGGAAATTACGGATTTTGACCCTGAAGAATATATTGAAAGAAAAGACGCAAGAAAGATGGACAGATTTACACAATTTGCTGTAGCGGCTTCCTTAATGGCCGTTGAAGATGCAAAATTAACGATTGATGAGAGTAATGCTCATCGCATCGGAGTTTGGATTGGATCTGGAATTGGTGGAATGGAAACATTTGAAAACCAATTTGAAACCTTTTTAAACCGTGGATACCGCAGAGTGAGTCCATTTTTTGTACCGATGATGATTCCTGATATGGCAACAGGACAGGTGTCGATTACATTAGGTGCAAAAGGATTTAATTCATGTACAGTTACAGCATGTGCAACTGGAACGAATTCAATTGGAGATGCTTTTAAAGTGATCCAACGTGGAGATGCCGATGCGATGATTACAGGTGGAAGTGAAGCACCGATTACGAGAATGTCAATGGCAGGCTTTTGCTCTAATACAGCATTATCTACGAATCCTGACCCAGCTACGGCAAGTAGACCGTTTGATAAAGACCGGGATGGATTTATTATGGGCGAAGGTGCCGGTATTATCGTCCTTGAAGAATTAGATCATGCTATTTCACGCGGTGCAAAGATTTATGCAGAAATTGTCGGATATGGCGCAACAGGAGATGCTTATCATATCACAGCACCTGCACCAGGCGGAGAAGGTGGAGCAAGAGCGATGAAGATGGCGATTGACGATGGGAATATCCAACCAGAAGAGATGGATTATATCAATGCCCATGGAACAAGTACACAGTACAATGATAAATACGAAACGATGGCAATTAAAGAAGTATTCGGTGAACATTCTTATAAGCTTGCTGTTAGTTCGACAAAATCAATGACTGGCCATTTATTAGGAGCTGCTGGTGGGCTTGAAGCGATTTTTTCCGTTTTAGCGATCCAAAATAATATCATCCCGCCAACCATCAATCTCCAAAATCCAGACCCAGATTGTGATCTTGACTATGTAGCAAATAAAGCAAGAGAACAACAAGTTCGAATTGCAATGAGTAACTCACTTGGTTTTGGCGGCCATAATGCTACCGTTGTTTTTCGTAAATATGATCAATAAAAAGAGTGAAGGGACAATCCCTTCACTCTTTTGTAGTCCTTTCCCTTCTTAAAAGTGATCATATTTCAACTGATCCGAATATATTGATCATTGAATCATGTTAAATCAGAAAGGGGTTAGGAAATGAATGACAGTCATTGATACAAAAAAGTATTTAGATCAATGGTTTGATCAACCTATTACATTACTTGAAAAATTGTTGAATAGAAAGGATGCACAACATTTTTATCGTTATTTGCAATTTTTTGGCATGTATCGTCCATCGAAAAAGGCTGAGACAGATTATATGAAATTAAAGGAATTACATGCGTGGGAATTAATTGAGGAATATGAGCAAAAGTATCAGTCGTTATGGGATGGATGTAAGAAGAATATTTATATTTTCCCTCTCCAGTCCAGGAGATCTTTTTTGTTAGAAGATAAATCTGGAGTGACGTTTCCTGATGAAATGTATTTTTTTTTAAGTCCAATCGAGGATCATCAAAAAGAATGGGAAGCATTATTTGTCCATGAATATCATCATATTAATAGACTGAATAAGTTAAAGGACACGACGGATCAATGGGTGTTAAGAGACTCCCTTATTTTGGAGGGTTTAGCAGAACTTGCAGTAAGTGAATATTGCGGAGAACAATATGTATCTGATTATAGTATGAAATATTCGAAAGACCAAATTCATTATTTTTGGGAAAAGTATATGAAAAACCATTTACATGTTAAAAAATCTGATCCATTACATGATGATTTATTATTTGGTCGCAAGTTTTATCCTAAATTTATGGGGTATGCGATTGGATATTATGTGATAAAACATATGAGTGAAGAAAGAAAGTTTCATACGATTGAGAAATTATCAACCCCTTCTTCACAGTTTGAAATTGAACAATGCTTTTAAGAATGTAGAATGAATCCGCCATTAGCAGATGGTGGATTTCTTTGTTCTTTTTCTATTAGCTGCTTACATAAGTATGTAGTAAAACCCTGGACAAGTGTGGTGGTGAAAGTGATATGGCAAATCGATTTGCATTAAAGGTGGAAAAGAAAATGTATCGAATGTTCTGCTTACTAGTTGGATTCGGGTTTACGATCTCAGGTGGGGTTAGTATGATTATGTATTTGAATTTATTAACGACTGGGTATAGTTACAAGGAATATACACAATTTCTTATGACTAGAATGGAATGTTATTTATTTATTGTTGGATTATTATTGATCGCGATTGCTATTTATTTTCCAAGTAGAAATAAGAAAAATTAGCGAAAAAAACACCTCACATTTTTTCAATCTATTCCGTTTTAGGAATAAATTGTATCTATTTTGTCCATAATGACAGACAAATAGGAAACTTGTGAGGGGGTCAAAAATGTTGTATCTTCATGATGTTTGGGTAAATTGGTTTGAAGGGGAAGAAAATGGATATAATGTGTGTCATTTTCACGAATGGCGTAAAGAAGATGTGATCGAATTACTTGACCAGGTTCCAGTGATAAAAGTAGACAAAGTACTTTATCATTATATTGAAAATGATATTGCAGAATTACCAAGACAATTATTAAATGATGTATATCAAAAGGCCTATTCAAGAAAAAATCATGAAAGAATTCAACAAGATTATTGCTTCGTAGTAACTGACGGTATAGGGATATTAGCAGTGGATACGATGGGATATTCAATTCCTATACGGAAAAGTAGATTAATTCCGCGTCAAGAGCAACTTGTCTATGAGATGGTTGAAAACCATAAGCCTACACATTATGAGTGGGAGGAGAAAGAGAGCAGCAAGGAATATCATATCTTGTCTCCAAATCCAGAATTAATGAATGGGTTAACGAGAAAAGAAAGACAATTGAAACAACTGTTATTCATGGCTTTAGATCAATTATATAATTCAAAAAACACTCCTGAAGTACGTTATTGGTATACGGAGTGGTGTCCGGAACGATATGAACAAATTCAAATCATGTCATTTGAGGAAGTTTGGGATTCCTTATATGAAGAAATAAAAGAAGGCTGGACAAGTAAGCACAGTCAATTATGCGAAAACCTAATAAAAGGACAACCTTTCTTTGAAAAACTTTGGGAAATGGAACATGGCTCAAAGGTAAATTAGAAAAAGCTTGGTCATTGAACCAAGCTTTTATCTTTATCTTTTTCTTCCTAATCCCATTGCGTTCTCCATTTTTTTGACCATTTTAGAAGCCACGTGATTTGCTTTTTCTGCTCCACGGTCTAATATCTCATCAAGTTCCTCAGAATCAACTAATTCTTTAAAACGCTTTTGAATCGGTGTTAAATGATCAATGACAACTTGAGCTAGATCACTTTTAAATTCACCGTATCCTTTTCCTTCATATTTTTGTTCCAGATCTTCAATGGAAATATTACCAAGAATAGAATAGATGGATAGTAAATTTGAGACACCTGGTTTGTTTTCTTTATCATATTTCACAATACCCTCTGAATCAGTTACAGCACTTTTAATTTTTTTCTCGATTTGTTTTGGCTCGTCCAAGATCGAAATAAAACCTTTCAAGTTTGGATCAGATTTACTCATTTTTTTTGAAGGATCTTGTAAACTCATGATGCGCGCACCAACTTTAGGTAAACGAACATCAGGAATCGTGAAAATATCATTATATTTTTTATTAAATCGTTCGGCAAGATCTCGTGTTAATTCTAGGTGTTGTTTTTGGTCTTCTCCTACAGGAACCAAATCGGCACTGTAAAGAAGGATATCAGCAGCCATTAATGGTGGATATGTCAGCAATCCAGCCGTAACGACATCTTTACCTGAGGATTTATCTTTAAACTGAGTCATTCTTTCTAATTCGCCAATATAAGAAATACATGTCATCATCCATCCAGCTTGTGCATGGGCTGGTACTTCTGATTGGATAAACAAAGTCGCTTTTTCAGGATCGAGACCGACAGCGATATATAAAGCCGCTAAGTTACGTATATTATTACGTAATACTAAACGATCCTGTGGAACGGTAATCGCATGTTCGTCCACAATACAGAAAAAACAATTAAATTCATCCTGAAGTTCTACAAATTGTTTCAAAGCCCCAATGTAATTTCCGAGGGTAATCATTCCACTCGGTTGAATTCCTGAAAAAATCGTTTTCATTACCTTCACTCCTCGTATTTGAATAAATTAAAACTTCATTCAGTAGGGGGTTTCTTCATCCCCACTGAATGTGAGTTGAACTAATCAGTCCTTTAGGGGCAGTGCAATAATCCTCCACCTATCTTATTTGTTTCCAAACCCTTTTAAGGTGGAGGTTTTACTGCCCGTTAAGGCGGGAGAAAGAGAAGAGAGGACAAAATAAAAAAACCACCCATCCCCCAAAAAAACTAGGGACGAATGGTTATCCGCGGTGCCACCCTAAGTGCTTGATTCATTAAGCCACTTTCTCCCATGAATATTCATGGGGTCGGTTAACGCCCGATTAGACGCCGAATGTTACTCATCATTTCACAATCGGAGCTCAAAAGTCCATTCCGAACAGATGGTTGTTTGTTTACACCCACCACAAACTCTCTAAGAAACCAATTCCGTACGTACTACTCTTTCTCACAGCTTTATTATATGTCTTTGATTATAAACAAAAAAAATGTGACAATCAAGAAAAGAGGGAATAAGCCAAAACGGTGTCAATTATGATAAAAAGACTACCGGATAATAGGAGTGGGAATGTAATGATATAAGATCTCTTCTTTGGCAAATCTTTAGAAATCCCATTCGTATCATCTAGTTGATCAAATTTCGATACGAATTTTCCTTTTTCAGTAGTTTTCCGCAAACTTTTCACTCCATAGATAACACCGTTAAAAAACCCTCTTTCGAAAACGAATAAACCCGCTCCAATGATGAATAAAATTAGACTAATAGAAAAAGATGTATTCAGGAACTGTAAGAAAAAATCCCCTTTTTTAAACCACGCACTTGCAGATGAAATAATGATGATAAAACCAATAAAACTAACAGATAGGACTCCTTTTTTCATGTGTTTTTTCACCATCTTTAGTAATGTATTTCCAAGTATATCGAAATAGGATTAAATATTCAATCATTGAATTATTTTAATAGAATGAATATGTATTCATTGTGAGAGAATATATGGGTTTTTATTATTCTGATAAAACATTTTTTTATAAAAATACATTTTGTTTTATTAAGATATAATATTCTGTTTATTAAATATTAAAGGAATTTTCTCTCAAATTTCTACTTTAATACATTGAAGTGGTAGGGAAGTAAATAAATTGGAATGGTGAAATGGATATTAAATATATATTAAAAAATTGTCCCAAAATTATAAACAAACTGTAAAGTAATTATTGAAAAAAAGTTAAAATAGTTTATAATAATAACAAATCTTCTGAAAAATATAGAAGATTTATATTAATGCAAGGGGGTTAAGTTCAGTATGAAGAAAAGACTATCACTTTTCCTTGTTCTTTTGCTTGCGATGAGCACTTTTCTAGCTGCCTGTGGTGGAGATAAGGAAAAGAGCGGTAAAAGCGGCGGAGACAATACAAAAAAAGACAATGTATTAAATCTAACAGAAACGCAAGATATCCCTTCAATGGACTCAGCATTAGCAACAGATGCTGTTTCTTTCAACACACTTAACAACACAATGGAAGGTTTATACCGTCTAGATGAAAATGACAAAGCAGTAGAAGGAATGGCTGAAGGTGAACCGGAAGTTAGTAAAGATGGTAAAACGTGGACATTTAAAATTCGGGATGCTAAATGGTCTAATGGTGATCCAGTAACAGCGAATGACTTTGAATTTGCATGGAAAAAAGCTTTGGATCCTAAGACAAAAGCTGAGTATGCTTACATCATGTATGATCTTAAAAATGCAAAAGCAATTAACACTGGAGAAATGAAATCAGAAGAACTTGGTGTTAAAGCGATTGATGAAAAAACATTAGAAGTGCAGCTTGAAAACCCAGTTCCGTATTTCAAAGAACTTTTAGTTTTTGGAACATTCTTACCGCAAAATGAGAAATATGTAACTAAACAAGGCGATAAATATGGACTTGAAGCTGACACTGCCATTTATAATGGTCCATTTGTTCTTGATGAATGGAAGCATGAAGATAAATTTGTCATGAAGAAAAACCCTAACTATTGGGATGCAGATGCTGTAAAACTTGATAAAATCCATACGAAAATTGTGAAAAATACACAAACAGATGTGAATCTTTTCGAAAGTAAAGATGCAGATTTAATTAGACTTTCTTCTGAATTCGTAGATAAGTATAAAAAGAATGAAGGATTCTTTACTGAAAAAGAAGCGTCGGTATTCTTCCTACGTTTAAATCAGACATCAAATGAGCTATTGAAAAATGTGGATGCCCGTAAGGCGATTTCAATGGCTTTCGATAAAAAAGGGATTACAGATGGTATTTTAAATAATGGGTCTACACCTGCAGATTATTTCGTTCCAGCAGAATTTGTTCATGGCCCAGATGGTAAAGACTTCCGTGATACGGCGGGTAAATATTTAAGTACAGATATTGACAAAGCAAAAGATCATTGGGAAAAAGCGAAAAAGGCATTAGGTAAAGATAAATTTACGCTAGAGCTATTAAATTATGATGATGATAGTGCAAAAAAAGTGGGAGAATACTTAAAGGAACAACTAGAATCAAACTTAGATGGTCTAACTGTTAATATTAAACAACAACCGTTTAAGCAAAAATTAGATCTTGAAACGAAAATGAATTATGACTTCTCACTTGGAGGATGGGGTCCTGATTATTTAGATCCAATGACATTTTTGGATATGTACTTAACAAATGGAGCCCATAACCAACAAGGCTATTCCAACCCTGAATATGATAAATTAATCAATGATGCCAAAACAACGCTTTTACTTGAACCAGAAAAACGTTGGGAAGCATTGGTGAAAGCTGAGGAAATTCTACTTAAAGAAGATGCAGCAATTGCGCCAATTTATCAAAGATCAAGAGCGTATTTAAAACAACCATATGTAAAAGATATTTATTTCCATAAGTTCGGGGCGGACTATACTTTCAAATACGCTTCTGTAAAATAAGTTGTTAAATACCTCAAGGAGGGTGTATGCAAAGCATATACTCTCCTTTTTCCCTGAATAGGTGAAAATTATCAGAATTGAAAGATAAATGTCGAATAATATTAAAAAGGGGGCTAATAGTGGTAAAGTACACGTTAAAAAGAATTTTATATATGATGATTACTTTGTTTATTATTGCAACAATTACCTTCTTCTTAATGAAGCTCCTTCCCGGATCACCACTGACGAATCAAGAGAAATTACCGCCTGAAACCCAGAAACTAATTCTTGAACAGTATGGTCTAAATGATCCACTTCCAGTACAGTATTTCAACTATATGACCAATTTATTGAAAGGTGATTTAGGAGTTTCTTATCAATATGATAATCGTCCAGTAACGAAAATGATTTTGGAACGAATTGGACCATCAGCAACATTAGGGTTTCAAGCCATTGTACTTGGAACGATTATTGGAATATTGCTTGGAGTGATTGCAGCACTTAAAAGGAATACGATCTGGGATTATGGAGCAACAACGATTGCAGTTCTAGGAATCTCCATTCCTTCATTCGTTTTTGCTGGATTTCTACAATATTATTTAGCTGTACAATATCCAATTTTTCCAGTTGCCGCTTGGGAAGGATTTGAATACTCGATTCTACCAACCATCTCCTTAGCTGTATTTGTTATTGCAACGGTTGCGAGATTTATGAGATCAGAACTTCTAGAAGTATTAAGTTCTGATTATATTATGTTAGCAAAAGCAAAAGGGATTTCAGGAAGAGGAATTATGTTCAAACATGCGATTCGGAATGCGCTTATTCCTATCATTACTCTTTTAGGACCATTGGCTGTTAATATCATGACAGGGTCATTAGTTATTGAAAATATTTTTGGAATCCCAGGTCTTGGTGAACAATTTGTTCGTTCCATTTTAACAAATGATTTCACTGTCATTATGGGAATTACGTTATTCTACAGTGTTTTATTTATTGTTGTCGTTTTCATTGTAGATATACTATATGGGGTTATTGATCCACGTATTCGTTTGACTGGAGGGAAGAAATAATGAAACAAAATAACCAACAGAACTTCAATGAAATAACAAAAGACCTCTTCCAACCTGTCAAGCTACGTGAAGAGGATGCGGAAATAATAGAAAGACCGAGTTTGAATTTTTGGCAAGATGCATGGATTCGTTTAAAAGAAAATAAAGGGGCGATTGCCGGATTAATCTTAATCATCTTTATTTTATTTATGGCTATTGCTGGTCCATCGATGAATAAACATACGTATAAAGATCAAAATATTGCCCACGCCAAACTTCCGCCGAAAATTCCTCTACTAGAAAATATTGAATGGTTACCTTTTGACGGAAAAGATAAAGATGGCTTTGATATGTATGAAGCAAAGGATGTTAAGGAGTATTATTGGTTCGGAACAGATGACCTCGGTCGGGATTTATGGACACGGACTTGGTATGGTACACGAATTTCCATCTATATTGGAATGTTGGCTGCTATTATTGATTTTTTAATAGGAGTAGCATACGGGGGCATTTCTGGCTTTTATGGTGGCCGTGTAGATAATGTGATGCAACGTATTATTGAAATTTTAATTGGGATTCCCCATCTGATTGTTGTGATTCTATTTATCCTTGTTTTTGAACCAGGGATCTTTTCGATTACAATGGCGATGGTTATAACCGGTTGGGTTAATATGGCACGTATAGTCCGAGGACAATTTTTAAAATTAAAGCATCAAGAGTTTGTTTTAGCATCAAGAACTTTAGGAGCTTCAAATAATAAATTAATCTGGAAACATTTAATGCCTAATGTGATGGGACCGATTATTATTACAACGATGTTCACGATTCCTAGTGCTATTTTCACGGAAGCATTTTTAAGCTTTATTGGGTTGGGGATTCGTCCGCCAGAAGCTTCACTAGGTTCATTAGTCAATGACGGTTTTAAATCATTACAAACCTATCCTCATATGTTAATTGTTCCAGCGATTATCATTAGTTTATTAATTTTGAGCTTTAACTTAGTAGCAGACGGATTACGTGATGCATTTGATCCAAAAATGCGTAAATAAAATTGGGGAGAGAATGAAAAATGGATAAATTACTTGAAGTTAAGGATCTACACGTCTCCTTCGATACGCATGCAGGAGAGGTAAAGGCCATACGTGGTGTAGATTTCAATTTGATGAAAGGTGAAACTTTGGCCATTGTAGGCGAATCTGGATCAGGTAAATCGGTGACAACGAAAACGATTATGCGGTTAATTCCTAATCCTCCAGGTAAAATTAAACAAGGTGAAATAATATTTAATGGAAAAAACTTAGTCAAACTATCTGAAAAAGAAATGGAGAAAATTCGTGGGAAAGAAATTTCTATGATTTTTCAAGATCCGATGACTTCGTTAAACCCAACGATGACAATTGGCAAACAAATTATGGAGCCGTTAAAAAAACACCAAAATTTAAATAAGTCGCAAGCACAAAAACGAGCCATCGAGCTATTAAATTTAGTAGGACTTCCTAATCCGCAAGAGAGATTCAAACAGTACCCACATCAATTCTCTGGTGGTCAAAGACAAAGGATTGTGATTGCAATTGCATTGGCTTGTAATCCAAAAATTTTAATTGCAGATGAACCGACAACGGCTTTGGATGTGACGATTCAAGCGCAAATATTAGAATTAATGAAGAATTTACAGAAAAAAATTGATACATCGATTATTTTTATCACCCATGATCTTGGAGTTGTAGCGAATGTAGCGGATCGGGTTGCCGTCATGTATGGTGGGCAAATTGTAGAAATGGGAACGGTAGATGAAATTTTCTATGATCCACGACATCCTTACACATGGGGACTACTTGCTTCGATGCCAAGTTTAGATACAGACGAAAAGGTTGAACTAACAGCTATACCTGGAACACCTCCAGACCTATTACACCCGCCAAAGGGGGATGCTTTTGCGCTTAGAAGTGAATATGCATTAAAGATTGATTTTGAATACGAGCCCCCAGTATATAAGGTATCGGATACACATATGGTGAAATCTTGGTTACTTCATCCAGATGCACCACAAGTTGAGCCTCCGCTATCAGTCAAACAGCGCATTCGACCAATGGTTGACAATTATCAAAAGCCAGTATTATTAGAGGAGGTTCACTAATATGGCTGAAAAATTACTAGAAATCAAACATTTGAAACAATATTTTAATCCTGGTAAACCAAATATGGTAAAAGCAATTGATGATATTTCTTTTGATATATATAAAGGGGAAACTCTAGGGCTTGTGGGAGAATCTGGTTGTGGAAAATCAACAACAGGAAGAACCATTATCCGATTATATGATGCAACAGATGGTCAAGTTCTTTTTCAAGGAAAGGATGTTCATGGGAAAAAGTCGAAAAAAGAATTAAAAGAGTTTAATCGAAAAATGCAAATGATTTTTCAAGACCCTTATGCTTCATTAAATCCAAGGATGAAGGTTGCAGACATCATCGCAGAAGGAATCGATATCCACGGATTGGCTAAATCAAAAGAAGAACGAATGAGAAAGGTGTATGAGCTGCTTGAAACGGTTGGTTTAAATAAAGAACATGCAAATCGGTATCCACATGAATTTTCTGGTGGACAAAGACAACGGATTGGGATCGCTCGTGCTTTAGCGGTTGAGCCAGAGTTCATTATTGCGGATGAACCAATTTCCGCACTAGATGTTTCTATACAGGCTCAAGTTGTGAACTTATTAAAGGAGTTACAAAATAAAAAAGGGCTAACATATTTGTTTATTGCTCACGATTTGTCGATGGTGAAATATATTAGTGATCGTATCGGTGTGATGTATTTTGGCAAATTAGTAGAGTTAGCTCCAAGTGAGGAGTTATACAAACACCCGATGCACCCTTATACTCAATCACTTCTTTCGGCGATTCCTTTGCCAGATCCAGATTATGAACGAAACCGCAAAAGAATGGCATATAATCCGAAAGTTCATCAATATACCGAACAGGATCAAGTAGAAATGAGAGAAATAGCGCCAGGACATTTCGTATACTGCTCAGAAAAAGAATTTGAGGAGTACAAAGCAAAATACAAACACAATTGAAGAAGAGCGATCCCGAAAAAAGGGGTCGTTTTTCTATTTCAATTCTTTAAAAAATATGTTTATTTCCAATGAGAAAGGGTATTTTTCATAAAGTAAGAACCTCAAAAAATCTACTGTTTTTCTTATTTGCCAACCATTACAATGAAAAATTTCTTATGAATACCCCCAAAATAATGTTGGTAGTTTATGAATAATGAATTCATTTCACATAATTATTTTCAAGAACAAAAGAAAAAACGATAAGAAAGGAATAGATGCATGCATTGGTATGAAAAATTAAATCAATATTTCCCAATTGAAGAAATGAAGTCGCAAGAGCATATGGAATTATTATTGAAAGAGCGAGGAGATATTTACCATAAAGACGAAGGGCCGTTACATGTTCTTTTTTATGTAGAGTTTGATGAATTTGTTTTTGTTGACTATTTGTTTGTGTCAAAACATGCAAGAGGTCAAGGCTTAGGTCATAAGCTCATTCAAAAATTGAAGAAAAAAGGAAAACCGATTCTTTTAGAAGTTGAACCTGTCAATTATGAGGATAGTGATACGGAAAAACGGTTGCGCTTTTATAAACGAGAAGGGTTTGAACATGCCACTAGTATCGGATATAGAAGACGATCCCTTGCAACGGATGAAGTGAATTCGATGGAGATATTATATTGGGCTCCTCATAATGAGCCGGAAGAGTTAGTATATGAAGCAATGAAAAAAACGTATAAGATGATCCATAAGTATAAGGATAAAGAAATTTATGGAGCCTCTTATGAAACTGTAGATAAGGTATTGTCGATGGATGAGTCAAAAAATCGGGATATTTTAGAACATATTGAATAAATACAAACATGAAGCTTCAACTATCATACTTGCTGAAGCTTTTTATCCCACCTTAATGGGCAGTAAAACCTCCATCTCAAAATGATTTTGAAAATAAAGAAGATAGGTGGAGGATCACGGCCCCTATAGGTCCGTAAGTTCAACTAACACAAGCGGTCCACCAGTGAATGAAGTTTCACTTTATAAGCCGTAATTGATTCCTATCAACTAGCAGAAAAATATGTTCAGAAAGTGACAATTTATGAAAAACTATATTCAAAAATGTTCGGATTTGATATAATTAACCATGTAGTTTTCAAATAAACTTGTTTGAAAATGAAATGAAGTGAAGGTATTCCTCAAGTTAACAGGTATCATTATTTTAATAATTAAGGAGTGTGATTGAGGAATGGTTACATTATACACTTCACCAAGTTGCACATCTTGCCGTAAAGCTAAAGCATGGTTGGAGGAAAATGACATTTCCTTTATGGAACGAAATATTTTTTCTGAACCACTAAGTATTGAAGAAATTAAAGAAATTCTTAGAATGACGGAAGACGGAACAGATGAGATCATCTCAACTCGCTCGAAAATCTTTCAAAAATTAAATGTAGATTTAGATACTCTTCCTCTTCAAGATTTATTCAATTTAATTCAAGAAAATCCAGGCTTACTTCGCAGACCTATCATCATGGATGAGAAACGTTTGCAAGTTGGATATAATGAGGATGAAATACGTCGTTTCTTACCGCGAAAAGTTCGTACATTCCAACTATTAGAAGCTCAAAAAATGGTAAATTAACAATGTTTGTAAGACCTTCATACATATGTGTGGGGGTTTTTTACTTAGATACGGAATTTGTAGCATTCTTAAAGTGGAAAGTGTGATGAGGGGTTTGAAATAATCGATAATTTCTGATTCTTCTATCGAACACATCCACTATTAAAGAACTCGACCTTCTTCTTAAACAGGTGAATTAAAAATAGATGAAGGTGCTTGAATTTACTGATAATTCCGTATAAAATGTGCGAATAAAGGATTAGTAGACAAGCCCTAGCTGTGAACCTACTCAAGAGTCGAGTTGTAGCCTTGTATGGGTAAAATATGAGAACAGTTGCTGGTCGCCTCCGCTTTTTATATAGACCAGCTCCGGCTCCTAGCTGCTCGAGGTCAAGTGTCAATCTCCTTCAGAGGGAAAAAACGCCCTCTTACGGATCTTGTCACTTGCTTGTCGCAGCTGTGCAGTCGCCTTCGCTTTTTTATATAGGCCAGCTGCGGCTCCTAGGGGCTCGAGGTCAAAAGTTCATCCTTGCTGTGGCAAACTGCGCCACGTCAAGGCTGCCCTTTTGCTTGTCGCCCCTGTGCAGTCGCCTTCGCTTTTTTATATAGACTAGCTCCGGCTCCTAGCTGCTCGAGGTCAAGTGTCAATCTCCTTCAGAGGGAAAAAACGCCCTCTTACGGATCTTGTCACTTGCTTGTCGCAGCTGAACAGTCGCCTCCGCTATTTTTTTATATAGGCGTTTAAGGATTTTTTATTTGGGAATTGATTTTGTTTCCCTTTTGGCACTCTTTATCATAAAATAGAAGTAAATAGTGCAGAATAAATGTAAATTGTGCGATATTCACCAACGAACAGGGCAGATGCTCGGGGGTGTTGTCCCTTCAACAACTATTAATAGAAGGGAGAGGTGTTAAATGGAAATTGAACGTATTAATGAAAATACAGTTAAGTTCTACATTTCTTATATTGATATAGAGGAGCGGGGATTTGATCGTGAAGAGATTTGGTACAATCGTGAGCGCAGTGAAGAGTTATTTTGGGAAATGATGGACGAGGTTCATGAGGAAGAAGACTTTTCCGTTGAAGGTCCTTTATGGATTCAAGTTCAAGCATTAGATAAAGGATTGGAGATCCTTGTGACAAAAGCCCAAGTTTCCCGTGATGGACAACGATTCGAGCTACCAATTTCAGAGGAAAAGTTGAAAGGTTTACCAATAGACGATCAATTGGAGGAACTTCTGGATCAACATTTCCAAATGAAACAACAAGATGAAGAAGAATCTCTAGAATTTATGTTCGTTTTTCATGATTTTGAAGACTTACTTAGTCTTACTTCTCGCCCTGGACTAGATGAGTTGATTACGAAGCTTTATTCTTATAAAAATCGATATTATTTATTTGTCATGTTTCCAGAAAATGATGTGGCATTATCTGAGGATGACCATGAGATATTGGATGATCAGGAAGAGGCGGAACCATTCTTCACGGATGAAAGTATTGATAATGTGTTAAGTATAATTTTAGAATATGGGTATGAAACATCCTTAACTTATCATATTCTTGAAGAATACGGCAAGATCATAATTGAAGAAAACGTCTTTAATACTTTACGACATTATTTTAAGTAACACAATTAAGATTGTACCGATTTCCACTACAGAAATCGGTATTTTTAACTTTTTTAGGAAACTATAATATTTAAAACTGAGGATCCCCTCTAACTTCAGCGCCTATCGGCTAGCCAATTTCTACGTCTTCCCCCTACGATAAGTCAACATCAGTTGGATGAAGGACCTCGCTTTCGTTTCCTTTATTTCAGTCTAAACTTGCGAAATCCGTACGCCGATGGGCAAGGCACTTGCGCATTTTCATGAAGAGGCATATGATGTTTTTTTAGGTAGGTGTTTGATATTGAAAAATACCGTGAAAGTTTTAATTTTCCTGACCATATTTTTGTTTATGTTCCTTTTTTGGTATGAACATTATATGGTTATTTTGATTCGTTATGTAAGTTTAATACTTACGACGATGGTTATTATTATAGGATTTGTTATCTTCTTAGAAAACCGACACCCAACCCAAACATTAACATGGTTAGTTGTGCTAGGGAGTTTCCCGTTATTAGGATTTTTTTTCTATCTATTATTTGGACGAAATTATCGGAAGGAGAGAATGTTTCGAAAAAAGTATTTATTAGATAAGGAGGCTTATTTGAAATTTAATGAGCAACCTTCTCCAAAAGAATTTACAGAATTTGTTCATAATCGAGGGGATAAAAAAATCTTCACGATCGCTGAAAAATTAGGGAATAGTCCTATATCTCTGCATACCGAGACGAAAATTTTAACAAATGGAGATGAAACTTTCTCAAGCATCAAAACCGAATTACTTAAGGCACGGCATCACATCCATTTAGAATACTATATTGTTCGCGATGATCAAGTAGGGAATGAAATGAAAGACATTCTGATTCAAAAAGCAAAAGAAGGTGTCAAAATACGCTTTTTATTTGATGCAGTCGGGTCCTGGAAATTATCAAAAAAATATATAAATGATTTACGGCTTGCAGGTGTTGAGATTATTCCGTTTGGGCCAGTGAAACTCCCCTTTTTAAATAGCAAATTTAATTTTCGCAATCACCGAAAAATTATTGTAATCGATGGCAATATCGGCTTTGTCGGGGGATTAAATATTGGGGATGAATATTTAGGTAAAAGTGAGCAATTCGGCTTTTGGAGAGATACTCATATGTTTTTAAAAGGGGAAGCTGTGCGGACACTTCAATTAATCTTTTTACAAGATTGGTATTATATGACGTCTGATCATTTTTTAACTCCTGGATATTTAACGCCAGAGCGAATAGATGGAATGAAAGGGGCAATTCAACTTATTGCAGGAGGACCGGATAATGAATGGAGTGTCATTAAAAATATATTTTTTTCCATGATTACATCTGCAAAAAAATCGGTCTGGATTGCATCGCCGTATTTTATTCCTGACGAAGACATTTTCTCTGCATTGAAGATTGCTGCACTTAGTGGGATTGATGTTCGATTATTAATGCCGGAAAAACCTGATAAACGTATTGTATTTCACGCATCACGTTCTTACTTCCCGGAATTGTTAGAAGCGGGTGTAAAGATCTTTGAATATACTCGAGGGTTCATGCATAGTAAAATTGTCATTGTCGATGGTGAATTGGCGTCAATAGGAACCGCAAATATGGATATGAGAAGTTTCCATCTAAACTTTGAAGTGAATGCGTTTTTATATCATACAGAAAGCAATAAATCATTAGTAAAAGAATATGAGCGAGATTTAATATATTCAAAGGAAATTGTTCTTGAACAATTCCGAAAGAGACATTTAGGACATCGTTTATTAGAATCGACTTCCCGTCTGCTTTCACCATTGTTATAATCCGTTTTTTAAAACGTTATAGTGAAGAGATTGCTAGCAATGAGGCGATCTCTTTGTTTTTTGAAAACTAAAACCTAGATCGATCATTTAAAAGAAACCATTTACTTATAAAAGCTTCGCGAAAAACAAGGAATAAATGAAAGGACGTCGAATCTTTTTAAGAAGGAGGTGGAGTTTTATTCTAGTCGGAATAAATCAACAAGGAAAGCAAATCAATTTGGCATTATATAAGTCACGGGAAGAACTTTATGAATTACGAAAGTTGAATCACTTTTTTTGTCCGCAATGCCAATCACCCCTCTTGTTTAAAATTGGTCAAAAAAGAATCCCCCATTTCTCTCATCGTCATACAAATGACTGTCATTCCTTTTCAGAACATGAATCACCACGCCATCTTCAAGGAAAACTCGATCTTTTTAATTGGCTTAAAAATCAACAAATGGCTGTTCAATTAGAGGCGTATTTGCCAACTTTACAACAAAGGCCCGATCTCTTTTTACCCGATCAGTCGATTGCCATTGAATTTCAATGTTCGACCATACCGGAAAATTTGTTTTGCAAACGGACTTCGGTTTACCAACAACATCAGCTTTTTCCTTTTTGGATTTTTGGTGGGAACGTGCAAAACAATCAACATGGTTTGTTCAAGCTCTCAAAATTTCAACAACTTTTCTTGCAACATTCTTCAGTTTTTGACTACTGGCTACCAACTTATTGTCCAGATCAAAGGGCATTTACGTTTCTTCTTCATATCATCCCGATCTCTACGACTCTCTTCTCCGCTCGAAAATTGACTATTCCCCTTGAAAAACTTTCTTTTCCATTAACCATTCCAAAGTTAAAATCAACCGTTTCTATCACCTTAAAGGATTGGATGAAATTAAAAAAAGATTGGATTCAAAAAAGAATGTATTATAGCCATAGACAGCGGAACAAGTTTTTAAATGATGTCTATAATAGCAAACGAAATCCTTTTTTACTGCATCCTTATATCGGTCTACCTGTAAAAGGAATGATATTTCTCAATCTGCACCCGCTTGAATGGCAATTTTATTTATGGAACGAAATTTTCAATCATTTGTCAATCGGAGCTGAGGTAAGTATAGAAAAATGTGTGGAATGTTTAAGAAATGTCATGCGGATCCATGGTGTTAGATGGAGTGAATTTCCCCTTACCCCAACTCTTTCGATCAGGCAGTTGGTCCATGAATACTTCAAATTATTAGAGGAATTGGAAGTATTATTTTATAATAGAGAAGGGAAGTATATCATTAGACAGCATATAGAGGATGCGGAAAATATGATGGAGGCCTTAAAAAAAGAAACGAAAATGATTCAGCAATACGAAAGGTTTGTATGGAATAAAAGAATTTGATTGAAATATCTACACGGAATATTTCATACAATATCGAAAGGAATTAAAAAGAGATTTAAAAAATGGAGGGGTATTAATGACAAAAGAAGCAGAAGTAAAAGCATTGCCTGCCCGTAGTGATATTGCGGAAGAACTCACTTGGAGATTGGAAGATATTTTTCCGAATGATGAAGAATGGGAAAAAGAATTTCAATCTATCAAAGAACTTGTTCATGAAGCGAGTACTTTTCAAGGAACTTTAGGGGAAAGTGCGGAACGCTTTTATGAACTGTTGGTCTATCAAGACGAATTATTAGAACGAATGGGAAAATTGTTTACATATTCCCATATGAGATATGATCAAGATACAACGAATTCCCATTATCAAGGAATGGATGATCGCGCGAAAAATCTTTATACGCAAATAGCGAGTGCCCTGTCTTTCGTTGTACCTGAGATTCTATCTATGGATGAACAAAAAATCCAAAGTTTCTTAAATGAAAAAGAAGAATTAGCCATTTATAAGCATTCAATCGAGGAAATTAATTTACAGCGACCTCATGTGTTATCGAAAGAGGAGGAAGCATTGTTAGCGCAAGCTGGTGAAGTATTAGGTGCCTCAAGCAATACTTTTGGAATGTTAAATAATGCAGATTTAGTCTTTCCGACAATAGAAGATGAAAACGGTGATCGAGTCGAAATTACCCATGGCCGCTATATTCAATTATTGGAATCCGCTAATCGTCGAGTGCGTGAGGAAGCTTTTAAAGCCGTATATGACACTTATGGAAAATTTCAGAATACATTTGCTAGTACATTAAGCGGACAAGTGAAAAAGGATAATTTCTATGCCCGTGTAAGAAAGTATGACAGTGCAAGACAACTGGCCTTATCCAATAACAATATTCCAGAAGAGGTTTATGATCAGCTAGTAGAAACGGTTCATAAATATTTACCTTTATTACACCGATATGTAAAACTTAGAAAGAAAATCCTTGGTATTGATGAACTGCATATGTATGATTTGTATACTCCACTCGTGAAAGAAGTGGACATGAAAATCCCATATGAAAAAGCGAAAGAATATGTGTTAAAAGGGTTGGCTCCACTTGGAGAAGAGTATATTAATGTATTAAAAGAAGGGTTTGAAAACCGCTGGGTAGATGTTGTGGAGAATAAAGGAAAGCGAAGCGGGGCCTATTCCTCAGGAGCTTATGGGACAAATCCATATATATTAATGAATTGGCATGATAATGTCAATAATTTATTTACGTTGGCTCATGAATTCGGTCATAGTGTTCATAGTTACTATACACGGAAAAGTCAACCATATGTATATGGTGATTATTCAATTTTCGTGGCAGAAGTAGCGTCAACATGTAATGAAGCATTGCTCAATGATTATTTATTGAAAAATTTACAAGATGAAAAAAAACGAATCTATATATTAAACCATTATTTAGAAGGATTTAGGGGAACGGTTTTCCGCCAAACAATGTTTGCTGAATTTGAGCATATCATTCATCAAAAAGCCCAAGACGGAGAAGCGTTGACCAGTGAATTATTGACGAAAGAATACTATGAACTTAATAAGAAATACTTTGGTGAAGATATTGTAATTGATGAAGAAATCGGTTTAGAATGGGCACGGATTCCTCATTTTTATTACAATTACTATGTTTATCAATATGCTACTGGCTTTAGTGCAGCAACAGCATTGAGTTCACAAATATTAGAAGAAGGCTCATCAGCTGTTGAACGTTATATTAATCATTTCTTAAAAGCAGGAAGCTCTGACTATCCAATTGAAGTATTGAAAAAAGCGGGAGTGGATATGACGACAGCTGCACCGATTGAAGAAGCGTGTAAAGTATTTGAGAAAAGATTAACGGAAATGGAAAAAATGTTATCTAAATAAAAGAAAGGGGGAAGACTTGTTGGAATTCCCCCTTTCCACTTCCTCCTACTATCGTTAGCGAAAGCCTCTAAATTTTTTGCGATCATTCCAAAAGATGATCAAGAGAAAAATAGTCACAAATAACAGTGGAGATGTAAGATAAATAGGAATTAAATTCATCAACCCTAAGATGTTCAGGAAAAACGAAATGATAAATAAAAGTAGTAATACAATCATCGTCAGTTTCCCCAAGACATTAGCTCCTTTGCCTTCATTTTTAGAAAAAAGTTACACTGTAAATATATTAATTTCTATCAGTATATGTGCAAGTGTTGCTTGTCATACAACGTTTTTGACAAATTTGTGAAATGGATAACAAACACTTGAAAAGGCGAATAAAATCATGATATATTATGGATGTGAAGTTAATCACAAGCAAACATAAACCCCTTTGTTTGACCGTGAAAATTTCTCCCATCCCCTTTGTTCGAAGAAAAGACCTTGTACAATTTTGTACAAGGTCTTTTCATTATTGCACTCTTATTCAATCCACATAGCTTTAGGAAATCCTTCACATGAAAGCAATCGGTGAACTCGCCGATTGCTTCTAAACACCTTATATCAACTATCACTGAACAAGCTTTTGAAAAACAACTTTCAATTAACCAATGTATTTCCAGAACGTCCCATACTTAGCAGGAATCATTTGCACCTTACGTTGTAATAATAGTTTTTTCAACTTCTTTTCGACTTCCTTACAAGGTAAGTCATACACTTCCGCAACTTCCTTAGTAGCTACAAACTTATAATATTTTAAAAAGTGTTCCAAAGGGGGAGGGGGTGTTGGCTCAGGTATATCATTCAGCATTTCTTGAATAATTTTCACATAGATTTCATAAGGATAAATTCCAGAAATTTTGATTCCCTCATCTTCAATATTCTCGTTAAAAAAAACAAGGGATGGAACTTCATCGATTTCCATTTCATTGGATATCTTTAGATCACATTGAAAGGCCTTCGCTGCGCTAGAAGAGTTGATATCTTGAATAAATACTTCAAGATCTAATTCCACTTCGTTTGCACATTGTTCCAATACATCAAAGTTAGAAATGTTTTGCTTATTTAAAAACAATAGTTCCTGTAGTTTCCTTAAAAAACGTTGACCTGCTCTACGTCCTTGTAATTCAGCTGCTTTGATCGCAATGGATGCAATATATGGAGATGAAATTGGACTTTCTAGCCATAAACTTCCATCACAGGACATACCCGTTCTACTCGCAGTATGTTCCCAAAAATTTGCCAATGTTTCATGCTTCTTCTTTGAAATATTCAAGGAAGCCAATTTACCGGTTAATATTTGGCGCAGACGAAAATATTGCCCATATTCAATTTGCAACTTTTTGATGATGGGTTCTAACGCCCAACATTCAGGACAGAGAGGATCGATGAACATATAAATTTCTAATGGTTTATTTTCCCCACATGTATGAGTGTAAAAGAAAAGTTGCTTCAATGATCTTCACCTTGTTCTCCAGGAGTATTCATCATATGATGGGCTGTTAATTCAAGCCTTGAATAAAAAAATTCTCGAATATTTCCAGTTAACTGAACCTTATCCATCGCAGCCCGCATACAACTTAACCAAGCATTCACTCTAGTTGGTGTAATTTCAAAAGGTAAATGTCGCGCTCTTAACATTGGATGTCCATGTTCCTGAGTATAAAGGGGGGGACCACCTAAGTATTGAGTTAAAAATTGTTTCTGTTTTCGTGCAGTTTCAGTTAAATCTTCTGGGAAAATCGGTATCAAGTCTGGATGTTTGGCAACTCTAGCATAAAATGCATCCACGAGTTCTTCTAAATGCTGCTTCCCGATGACATCGTATGGAGCTATAGATTTCTCAACCATATTCATGACTCCCTCTTCCTTATATTGTACGTCTATTTTAGCAATGTAAGGAATACAACTCAAACAAATAGCTTATAGTATAACATATTTATATAAAATGTTATCTTAATCTTTAAGACTGAATTTCCCTCGACTTTAAAATTTACAATTTGAAGGCTTAAGCAGGGGATCATACTTAGGTTCATGACTAAGCATAGAATGAGTTTGATACTTTTCTTACATAATTTTGCGTTTCTTTAAAGGGAGGAATTCCTCCATATTTTTTCACATTTCCTGGCCCAGCGTTGTAAGCAGCAAGTGCAAGCTTAATATTCCCATTGAAACGATCAAGCATGTGTCTTAAATATTTTGTTCCGCCCAATATATTTTGTTCAGGATCCAGTATATTTCGTACACCTAATGATTTCGCAGTAGCTGGCATTAACTGCATCAATCCTGCAGCACCTGCATGACTGATAATATTTGGATTGAAATTGGATTCTTGCTTAATTACCGCCTGGATTAACTTCATTGGAACATGATATTTTTCAGCTGCTTTTGCAATGATGTCATCGTAATTTGTTTTCATATTGGTGGATCCATTTGATGAAATGAGATCGGCTCCTGGTTTCAGCTGAGGGGGATCCATAAGTGTTGTCTTGGATGGATGTGTTGATATTTGGCTTTTATTCTCTGTTTGTAATAATTGTTGAAACATCACGCCAAATAACTCATTATTTTGCATTCCAGCAGGCTGATTTTGAATAGATGGATTGAAAGATATGCTTCTTAGGGCATTTACTTCAAACAGTATTTGTAACATATTTTGATCCATTTCGTATTCTCCCTATTTCCACTTTTCTCTTCTTAATTATTTTAGTGTTTTTTCTGACGAAGTTTTTCTTTATAAAATCTTTGAATTTTATTATCCGTTGTTCTTTTAGGAATATTGAATTCTTTCAATAGTTGAAAAAAGTACTTTTGACCTATATCATATTGATTCACTTCATATTCTATCTCAAAGTCTTGTTGATGCAAATAATAACTACTGTCGAAAACAAGAATTCCCTCATGATATGGAATTTCTGCCCGTTTTGTTTGTAATGAACCAAAACATTGAATTTTGTTTATATTTACTTGCAATTTATTTAATTGTTCACGTACTTCCCCCAGGGGAATCTGACTATCTTCAATTATTTTATGCGCACAAGCGGCATCAATGGGTTGATTTGTTTCCAGTAGCCCTACAGTATGAGGCTGCTTTAATGTGAGCTCAAAGTTTCCTTGTTTGCAGCGAATTCTTAAGGCACAATTTTTTTCTTTTAATTGAAAATCAGGAGTATCGAAATAATAATTCTCCTGAGTAATAAAATTTTGCTCTTGGATTTGAAAGGAAGCGAGCAAATTTTCAAATTCTTCCTGTTCTAATAAATTTTTGAATTCAATTTCTATTTCATTCGGCAATTCTACTCCTCCATCCCATACATTCCAACGTAATGATCATTTTTATTACCTTATTTTATCCTAGCTGTATCATTTAGTAAAATTATACATCCAAAGTTTCCTTTATGAATTACAGGAAACTTTGGAGGAATAAGCAATGATTATGGTAAAATAAAAGAGACTGTGCAGAAAGGGGTACGACAATGAGAAAAAAGTTACATATTAAACAATCCTTTTTCGAAAAGGGGAACCTTTACTTGCTTTCAGAGGAAGTTCATTTCCAAAATATAGAAGCTTGTGGAAGAATGATTGTCGATTCAGATGAATTCGCTTTTGTTTATTTACTAGAAGAGGATAATGAATTTATTTATTTATACATACATGAAAATACTTGGAAAGATCTAGAACAGGCAATGAATAATGGTGGGGCGATTATTGTAAAAGGGAAGGAAGATGAAATTATTCTTGAAGGAATTCAAGAGGAACTTTCCTATTTAATTGAGAATATCGAAGGAAATAGCAATTATGGTGAAGAAATGGTAAAGAAAGTGGAGGACATCTTTTTACATACAAAATAGCACAACGAATAATAGGTATATTTAAGACAACATTTGGGACCGTTTTCGTGGGGTGAAGCATATGAATCATTGGGATCAATTTATAGCGCCATACAAACAGGCTGTGAACGAACTCAAGATAAAATTAAAAGGAATGCGTATTCAATTTGAATTATCAAATGAACATTCTCCCATTGAGTTTGTTACTGGGCGTGTGAAATCAATTGCAAGTATTTTAGATAAAGCAAATCAAAATGGAATCCCTTTAGATAAGTTAGAGACAGAGATGCAAGATATTGCTGGATTAAGAATGATGTGTCAGTTCGTAGATGATATAAAAAAAGTAGTCGAATTACTAAGAATGCGAAATGATTTTACCATAGTAGAAGAAAAGAACTATATTTCTCATAAAAAACCAAGTGGATATCGCTCCTATCATGTCGTGATTGAATACCCAGTTCAAACCATTAGTGGGGAGAAGAAAATTCTGGCGGAAATTCAAATTCGCACCCTAGCAATGAATTTCTGGGCAACAATCGAACATTCATTAAATTATAAGTATAAAGGCCAATTTCCGGATGAAATCAAATTGCGTCTACAAAGAGCAGCTGAGGCGGCCTTTCAATTAGATGAAGAGATGTCCTTAATTCGTGAGGAAATTCAAGAGGCTCAAGCTTTTTTCACGAAGAAAAAGGAACAAAATAAGGAGCACGAAAAAAATAAATAAAGGGTGTCGTGTATGAAATTTGCTGTTACGTCCAAAGGAGACGCGAAATCAAACTCATTAATGCATAAAATTAAATCATACTTATTAGACTTTCATTTAACGTATGATGATAATGAACCTGATATTGTGATTTCTGTTGGTGGAGATGGAACCTTATTATACGCTTTTCATCGCTATACTTCTCGTCTAGATAAAACTGCATTTGTAGGGGTACATACGGGACATTTAGGCTTCTATGCTGACTGGGTACCGGAGGAGATTGAGAAGCTAGTCATCGCTATTGCTCAAACTCCATATCAAGTGATTGAGTATCCACTACTTGAAGCCATTGTTCGTTATCAACACGGTGGAAAAGAAACGAGATATTTAGCTTTAAACGAATCAACAGTAAAAAGTGTAGAAGGTTCACTTGTAATGGATGTTGATATTCGTGGACAGCATTTTGAACGGTTTCGTGGGGACGGGCTTTGTGTCTCAACCCCATCTGGCAGCACAGCTTATAATAAAGCGTTAGGTGGTGCAATCATCCATCCTTCCATTGCCGCGATTCAAATGGCGGAAATGGCTTCAATTAATAATCGGGTTTTTAGAACAGTCGGATCCCCACTCATTTTACCAGCCCATCATACCTGTATGCTAAAGCCGGTAAATGAACCCGATTTTCTTATTACGATTGACCATTTAACCTTATTACATAAGGATGTAAAATCCATTCAGTATCGAGTGGCTGATGAAAAAATTCGATTTGCCCGTTTTAGACCATTTCCATTTTGGAAAAGGGTGCATGATTCGTTTATTTCAAACTAAAAACCAATCATTTCCTGAATGAAGCATGTTGAAAGAGTGTGAGAATTGTATGAAAAGTTGTTCATATCAAATCCAATGGTTGATTGATGATTCCAATGATGGAATGTCGATAAAGGAATTTTTAACTAATCATAAAATATCCAAACGGGCGTTAACGGATATCAAGTTTTCCGGAGGGACAATTCTAGTAAATGGAAGGGAGGAAAATGTTCGATACCTTCTTTCTACTGGGGAGCATTTAAACGTCATTTTTCCACCGGAAATCCCAAGTGAACAAATGATGTCAGAGGAAATTCAATTGAACATCTTATATGAGGATGATGATCTGATCGTGGTTGATAAACCAGCAGGAATGAATACGATTCCTTCTCGTGAACATCCCCATGGAAGTCTAGCCAATGCTTTAATTGGATATTATGATCAGCAACAACTCCAAAGAGCTCCACATATTGTGACTAGATTAGATCGTGATACTTCAGGTCTTGTCTTAATTGCGAAACATCGACATGTCCATCATTTATTAAGTGAAATGCAAAAAAAGAACGAAATAAAAAGGGTCTATGAAGCATTAGCAGAAGGGGTATTCAAGGAGACAATGGGCAAGATCGAGCAACCCATTGGAAGAAAAACGACAAGTATTATCGAACGGGAAGTTAGGGAAGATGGGCAGTATGCTTGTACTCATTATAGGGTCAAACAACAATTCAAAGATTTTGCTCTCATTCAATTACATTTAAAAACAGGAAGAACCCATCAAATCCGGGTTCATCTTTCCTATATTCATCACCCACTTGTTGGAGATGATTTATACGGTGGTAGTACCCGCTTACTGTCCCGTCAAGCGCTACATTGCAGTGAATTAAGAATTGTTCATCCAATTTCAGGGGAAAAGAAAGTATGGAAGTCACCGTTACCGGATGATATAACACAACTAATAGATTGATTTAAAAAAAGAGCAAATGGTGCTCTTTTTTTAATCAAAAGTTTCTCTAAATTTCTCCTCAACTAAAGGCATAGACGAAGGGACAGATACTGCTGTTAATTCTGGGTAACGGAAGGCAGATAAATGACCACCGAAAACTGCCCCTGTATCAACATTTGCCGTATGATGGACGATTCGAACCTCTTTGACAGGGGTATGTCCATAGACAATCCAACTTTCCCCTTCATAATGTTTTGCCCAATCTCTTCTAACAGGCATTCCATTTGCATGTTTTTCTCCAGTTATGTCACCATATAAAACAAAAGATTTTACTTTCTCTGTATATTTTCCGATATCTTTTTCACGAATTCCGGCATGGGCAATAATTAAATTTCCATTGTCTAAAATATGGTACAAAGGGGAAGAATCATACAACTCCATAAACATTTGTCGATAATGGTCTCGTTTATTTTGTGGCAACGCTTCAAGCTCGGCAACGGTTGTTTCAAGTCCATGTGTGATTACAACTTTATTTCCTAAAAAATAACGATAAAGTTTATTGCAATGATTTCCGGGTGAATAGTACGCTAAATTTTCTTTCCATAAATGATACACAATATGGATGACTTGAAGAGATTTTGGGCCCCGGTCCGTTAGATCCCCGACAAATCCTAATAATCTGCCATCCGGATGAATGGGAAGATTCTTATCCCATTTATACCCAAGTTTTTCTGTCAAATGGACTAGCTCATCGAAACACCCATGAATATCCCCAATAATATCAATTTTCATTAAACGTACCCTCCAAACTTTTTTATTTCGTTATTCTCCCCAAGTTCCTTTTCTTCATTTTACATGAAATCATGAGCTGAAAAACTTGTATTGCAACTTACACTCAATTATTTAAAGAAAACCATATGTTAACTTTTATGTCATCATTTTTTAATAAAAATTAAAGAAAGTATTATATGTTTTTCCAAAAATGAAAGGGTCACATCATTCAAAAAAATTTTACGAAAGATTCGTTTTTTTATGAAAGACATTTCAAATAGTTTTTGTTAGTATAAGTAGAACATTACTAGATTTTCAAATTATCTGTGAATAAGGGACAAAATTACAATTTATCCCGCCTTAAGGGCAGTAACACCTCCATCTAAAATATTTGGAAACAAAAAAATAGGTGGAGGACCACTGCCCCTAAAGATCCGATAAGGTCAACTAACATTCAATGGAGGATGAAGAAAACCCCACTGAATGAAGTTTCATTTTATATATTTAAATAAATTGGCATCTTGTCTTTAGGGAAAGGAGATGGAGACTAGTTATGGAGCAGCATGTTTCACTTATATCTTTAGTCATCGTGATTGTGGCCGCATTTATAACTCCACTGATCCTTCATCGGCTGAAACTGAATTTTATGCCAGTTGTGGTTGCTGAAATCATTATTGGATTATTTATTGGGAAAAGTGGTTTCAATTTAGTTGAGCAGGATATGTGGTTAGAAACCTTATCTACATTAGGTTTTATCTTTTTAATGTTTTTGAGTGGGGTTGAAATAGACTTTAATGCGTTTAAAAATGGTAAAAAGAAATCCAAGTTACCAAATGGGAAAGAAGAACCAAATCGATTATTTGTTTCAACCGTTATTTTTGCAGGAATTTTCATGGTTTCACTAGGTTTATCATATCTCTTTGTGTTTTTTGGATTAATTGAAAATGCCTTCCTAATGACGTTAATTATTTCAACGATCTCATTAGGAGTAGTTGTTCCGACTTTAAAAGAAGCTAATATTACAAAGTCAGGGATTGGCCAAATCATTTTATTAGTGGCGGTGATTGCCGATCTAGCTACCATGATCTTACTTGCCGTATTTGTCTCTGTCTCTGGAGAAGATGGGGGTAACATGTGGTTACTGCTCGTCTTATTTGGTGCAGGAGTCATTCTTTATTTCGTTGCCAACCGATTTGTGAAAAAATCATTTTTTTCAGCTTTGTCTACAGGTACAGTTCAAATTGGAACAAGGGCTATTTTTACTTTAATTATGGTGTTAGTTGCGTTATCTGAATACGTTGGGGCTGAAAATATTTTAGGAGCCTTTTTAGCGGGGGTATTAGTCTCACTTCTGTCACCTAATCAAGAATTAGTGCGCCAGTTAGATTCCTTCGGTTATGGTTTCCTGATTCCTATTTTCTTTGTAATGGTTGGAGTCGATTTAGATTTATGGACATTATTAAGCGATAAGAAAATGTTAATGCTTATCCCTTTATTAATGATCGCATTCTTTATTTCCAAGGTTATTCCAATGTTGTATTTACGAAAGTGGTATGATATGAAAACCACTATGGCTTCGACTTTCTTGCTGACATCCACACTTTCGCTTGTGATTGCTGCAGCGAAAATTGCGGAGAGAATGAAGGTAATCACTCCTCAAATGAGTGGGACGTTAATATTAGTAGCTGTTATTACTTGTGTGATTACACCGATCATTTTCAAAAAACTCTTACCAAAAGAAGCAGCGGAGGATCGCCAAATTCAAGTGGCTTTTGTAGGAGCTAATCAACTAACGATGCCTGTTTCTAGAGAATTAAAATCATCCTTGTATTCGCCAATTTTATACCATACGAAACAAGATAAATCAGATCGTCCAATTGCTAATTCGGTTTTTAATATTATCGAAATGGATGATTATGAAGTGGAGACACTAGAGGCGCATGGAGTGTTTGATGCTGATATTGTGGTCCTTATGACAGGCGATGAAGAAAGAAATGCTACTTTAGCGTTTGCCACAAAAGATAAAGGAGTGGAACGGGTAATCGCTCGTGTGGAAAGTGGAGATTTAGAAGAGCCTTTGTTAGAACATGGATTAGAAGTATTCTCCGTCTATTTATCATCAAAGGCTTTATTAAGAGCTCTCATTGAATCACCGAGTGTCATGGACATTTTAACAGATAAGGAAACATCATTACATGAAATCACGATGAATAACCCACAATTTGAAGAAATGCCTTTAAGAACGTTTCCGTTTACTGGAGACGTCATCTTTGTCCGGATTTACCGTGGAAATGAATCCATCGTCCCTCATGGGGATACCGAATTGCATCTTAATGACCGTTTAATTGTGACAGGTTCGAAGGAATATGTGGATGAACTTAAGCGGGAATTAGAGTTTTATGCTTATGTTTAAATAAGCTTTGATACAATAAATGGTGTTGAAATAATTTTACGAAGAAATGTTAGCTTCCCAGTAATGATTCTCTTATCTTGAAAAATGAGAGGTGTTCCCGTGTTCCTATCGAGTGGGGGAGAGTTTTTTGCAAAAACAACGATAAAGGGCTAAATTCTCCTTCTTTTTGAAAGATATGTTTACAGGTACTGATTATTCATGCTAAAATTATTACTAGGTACTAATAACTTGTAATAACAGGAGGAAACAAAATGACTCTTTCTTTAGCAGGTAAAACGTTTGTAGTAATGGGAGTTGCAAATAAACGAAGTATTGCTTGGGGGATTGCGCGTTCTTTACACAATTCCGGTGCAAGATTAATTTTTACATATGCTGGTGAGCGCTTAGAAAAAAATGTCCGTGAACTTGCCGATACATTAGAAGGCCAAGATGCTTTCATCTTACCATGTGATATTACGAAAGATGAAGAAATCGAAAAGTGTTTTGCTACAATTAAGGAAGAAGTCGGAACGATCCACGGATTAGCACATTGTATTGCGTTTGCCAATAAGGAAGATTTAGCAGGAGAGTTTGTTGATACTTCACGAGATGGATTTTTATTAGCTCATAATATTAGTTCTTATTCTTTAACAGCTGTTGCAAAGGCAGCTAAAGAGTTAATGACTGAAGGTGGAAGTATAGTCACAATGACTTATCTAGGTGGGGAAAGAGTTGTGACAAACTATAATGTCATGGGTGTAGCTAAGGCTTCCCTAGATGCAAGTGTTCGTTATTTAGCCGCTGATTTAGGTAAGCATGGAATTCGAATTAATTCCATTTCAGCAGGACCAATTCGTACTCTTGCTGCAAAAGGGATTAATGATTTCAACTCAATTTTAAAGGAAATTGAAGAGAAGGCTCCACTTCGTCGTACAACTACACAGGAAGAAGTGGGAGATACAGCTGTATTCTTATTTAGTGATATGTCTAGAGGAATAACGGGTGAAAATATTCACGTTGATTCAGGATATCATATTTTAGCAAGATAAATTTTTCAATGAAGAGGTCTTTCGAGGCTTCTTCTTTTTTTTGGCCAAATTTCGAATCCTTACATTTTCAATTATGAAAACGTAGTCATAAAAAATGAAAAATAGAAAAAAATAATACTTAGAATACAGTAAGGGGGGATGAAAAATGAACCTTTTAAGAAGTTTAATCATTGTCATGACGATCATTCTGGTCGGTTGTGGTGCAAATAATAAAAAAGGGACGGATGATAGCCAGTTAGCGTTAATCAAAACAACCAATCCTCCACCTGTTGATTTAGATAAGAAGGATCAGAGTGTTGCGGAACAAGTGAAAAAAGATGTGCTCAATTTCAATGAACTTTATGATGTAGCCGTAATTGAGGGGAAAAAGGATATTTTAGTTGCCTATAAGGTCAGACATTTTGAACGATTTAAAATGAAAAAGATCGAAAAAGACTTAAAAAAAACGCTCAAGAAAAAATATCCAGATGAAAAAATTACAGTATCTAGCGATTATAAAATCTTTTTGGAGGTCGTCCGGTTAAAAGAAGATATGTCAAAAGGAAAAGTGACCGAAAAAGAAGCGAAGAAAAGATTAGAAGAAATCCTTAAATTACAGTCAGCATTAACTTAAGAAAGGGGGATCTTCTAATGGCAAATACGGATAAGACAGTGGAGCAGGAAAGGTATGAAAAGATTGAAAAAAAGCATGAAATCAAACGACCCATTCTAAAAAATTGTATTCGTGCCTTTTTCATCGGTGGCATCATTTGTTCGATTGGGCAAGCTATCATGTATTTCTATATTTATTTTTTCAATTTTACTGAACAAACAGCGGGAAATCCTACGGTTGCCACAATGGTTTTCTTCGCAATGTTATTAACTGGGTTCGGGGTGTATGATCGACTTGGTCAATATGCTGGGGCGGGGAGTGCTGTTCCTGTTACCGGATTTGGAAATGCGGTGATTTCAGCAGCCATTGAACATCGAACGGAAGGTTTTGTGCTAGGTGTTGGTGGAAATATGTTTAAGCTTGCGGGATCGGTCATTTTATTTGGGGTTTTTTCAGCGTTTATCATTGCACTTATTAAAACACTTCTCACCATGTGGGGAGGGTTGTAGTGATTAAAAGATTACAATCTTCTTTTTTGACCAACACTTATAAATTTACTACGAAAACCTTTTATCTCGCCTTAACGGGCAATAAAATCTCCACCTCAAAATGATTTGGAAACAAAGAAGATAGGTGGAGGATCACGGCCTCTAAAGGTCTGATAAGATTAACTAACATTAAGTGGGGGATGAAGAAAACCCCCACTAAATGATTCACTTTATCTCCATTAGCTGTTCATCAAAAAGAATCCATTCATTGCCTCTCCCATGCAGTTGCTGTTGAGTATGGAATTTAGAAAGGAGAGAGAAAAATGTTAGCCATGTTTTTTTGGGCCTTTGTGATTGGCGGTTTATTTTGTGTTGTCGGTCAACTTTTATTCGATGTCGCTAAATTAACACCTGGCCATACATTAAGCTTACTCGTCGTCATCGGTGCAGTGCTTGCAGGCTTTGGATTATATGAGCCATTAATTGATTTTGCGGGTGCAGGTGCAACAATCCCGATTACAAGTTTTGGAAATTCTCTTGTGCAAGGGGCGATGCAAGAAGCGGATAAACACGGAATTGTTGGGGTTTTAACAGGTATGTTTGAAGTAACAAGTTCAGGAATATCTGCTGCCATTGTGTTCGGATTCCTTGGGGCATTATTGTTTAAACCAAAAGGATGAAGTATGAGTCCAGAAATGCTTAATTGAATCATTGTCTTATCTCCATAGCTCACATCATTTTTGGGGAAATAGTTATTCGCCCATACAAGATCTAGTCGATTTACATATGTTAGAAGTGAGCTTAAGATTAAAGAGAGGTGACAATAAATGTCCGGATACGGTTGGGGAGGCTGCGGTTGTGGTCCTCAAGTTGCAGGTTATGGCTATTGCGGTGGTTATGGCGGTGGTTCTACATTCGTTTTAATCGTCGTACTATTCATTTTATTAATTATTGTGGGCGCAAGCTTTTGCTAATTAAATTGAATAAAAAGGGCTGTTCGAAAAGTAGTTTTCTAAGCCTAAATCGGTAAAATGCAAAACCCAAGAATGCTGTCATATTAACATTCTTGGGTTTTTAATTTGGGCAAAATTCATATTAAAATGGACTTTTGAGACAGCCCCTTTTTGATTTCTTTTGCTCCCGCCTTAATAGGCAGTAAAACCTCCACATCAAAACGATTTGGAAATAAAGAAGATAAGTGGAGGATCACTGCCCCTAAAGGTCCGATAAGGTCAACTAACATTCAGTGGGGATGAAGAAAACCCCCACTGAATGAAGTTTCACTCTATACCCATTTTTTTCACCATTCCCTTAAATTTTCATATGCTAACAGTAGCTTGAAAAAGGAGGGAACTTGATGCAAAACGGTTTTTTTAAAAATATAGAAAAGAAAACGGGAGTTAATATGAATGATATTTTTGAATTAGCAAATTCATTACAAAATGCAAATTTTAAAGATGAAAAAACAGTAAGAAATGTCATTCGAAAAGTTTCACAAATAGCCAACAAACCTGTTTCAAGAGAGATGGAAAATAAATTGGTTGAATCGATTGTAAAAGATGGAAAAAAGATTGACTTTAATACAATTTCGAATATGATTAATAAAAAATAACTTGCGAAATCGCAAGTTATTTTTTAAATATTAGGAATTTTGATTTGGATGGACATCTCCAGATCAATAAGTTGAAAAAGAAGGTGATCTAATAGGATTTCTATCCCCAATTCTGAACTTTCAATATTTTCATGATGATGAGCGAAGTAAAAAATATAAAAAAAGCCCCTTAATCGTAGAGCGTATTCAAAAATGTCAAAATGAGTGGCAAGGGAGAAAACAGACGATGGGAATGGGGAAAGGGGAGGATAAACAGCAGAAATCCCAAACCATCTTCTCGCTATCTATAGAACGACAACAAGTACAGGTAACCGGAAGATTATTTGATAAAATTGTTTAGGGAATCATGCAAAGGGCATTTTGGTTTTTAGGAGGAGATTCTTTTGTCAAAGGTTTGAATGAATAAGTTTTGTCCCTCTGTCCATTCGGCGTAAAGAACCTCTTCGGAATGCTTAATTCCCGCTTTTTCCATCTCAGATCGTAACCAACTTTCATCTTTATCGATGATTTTTAAATTATCGTATATAATCTCTTTATCTAATATGACCGTCAAAGGGAGAACCCCCTCATTTGGAGTGTGAATTAAGTTTAAATCTTGCTTCGTTACTTCATCATACAGTGGCTTTTTTAACACACTTAATGTACCATCTGTTTCCAGTAGGGCATATTCACACTCGCGAACTGAAAAAACATCTTTAGATCTAAGTAAATGCTGCATTTGGTTCATATCTAATCGATTTTTCTTTAGTTCTTGATAGTCAATTTTCCCTTTATTAATAATGATCGCCGGCTTGCCTTCGGAAAAATGGCGGAATTTTCTCGATTTCTGTGTGGCAATTTCAGTAATAAAAATCAGTGCTCCCCAAATGATAACGGCAAATAGCATTTTAATCGTGCTAATCTCTTTGTCATAAATACTATTTCCAACAAGTTCTCCAAGAGTAACAGCGGAAACAAAGTCAAAAGGGCTTAATTGGGCAATTTGTGTTTTTCCTAGAAACTTCGTCAATGCAAAGAGGGCAACATATCCGACAGCTAAATCAGCAGCAATACTCCATAGATTCAAAGAACTGCACTCCTTTAGTAAACAATGGTTTTACCTCAAGAGTATCGGCTAATAAAATATTTTTATACAGAAATACCCCCGGTTTTTTCGGGGGTGTAAATGACTATTCAATCTCTTTAATCATTGTTTTATGTGGGATGCCGGCATCTAAGAATTCTTCGGAGACGACTCGATAGCCGAGATTTTCATAGAATGGAATCGCATGCATTTGGGCATTTAATTTTAAAAGCGGGATGGATTGATTTTTGGCATATTGTTCGATCGCCTGCATGATTTTCTTTCCTGCCCCTTTTCCACGTAATTCCTTGAGGACGCAAATTCTTTCCACTTTTCCAATTCCATTAAGAATGCGAAAGCGCCCTGCACCTAAAGCTTGCTCTTCCTCTTTTAAAAGAAAATGAATGGCCGAATGCTCGAATTCGTCGATCTCTTCTTCCAAAGACACATTTTGTTCCTGAACAAATACGGTTTTGCGTACATTAAATACTTGTTGTAATTCTTCTTGTTTCTTTGCGATGATGATATTCACGATCTACTTATTCCTTTCCGAGGCGAAATGTTTCGTATACTGTCCATGATTCATTATCTAATTGATATAAGAGGTGAAAACGATCAATTTCCTCTTGATGCTCGATCCCAACCATTCTCAGTGAATTAAATACATCGGAATACTCACTATGGGATAATTTTTGAGCAATCGTAATATGAGGAACAAATGAATAAGGAGGTTGATCCCCAAATTCATGTAAGTCCTGATAAATTTTTTGTAGGTCCTCGTTTATTTCCGCTTTGAAATAGATCACATTGTTTACAGGCTCAAATGAACTCACTTTGTAAACATGTAATGGAAATGGTTTATTACTCTTGGAAATCTTCTGTAGTTTGATAACGATTTCATTCAGTTGATTCTCATCTGCCTCAAAAGGTGCCTTAAGCGTAAGATGTGGAGGAATGAGTGAGTAATGGGGATCATATCTTTTCCGATAGGAGTTCGCTAAATCTTGTAATTTCTTTGAAGGGAACGCAACTATACCATACTTCATTTTAGATCTACCTCCTAAATATTGATTTTTTATCAATTTTCTTGTGGCTTCACGGGCTCAAGGTACTCAAGCAAAAAGAAGTGGAGTATTCATAATCTAATTGGGTAAGCCCGAAAGTCCTGTTCTAAGTTTAATGAGCCATCAGTGGGGAAGGAAGCCATATCCCACTGATGGTTGTTTCACTTATGACGGATCACATGATTTAATAGTATAGTAAAAATGGGATAAATTCCAATAAATGAATAGGAATATTTTACTTTTCTATGTGATTCCATCTTTTTATTTATATGATTCAGATGTTGATTATTTTTCCCCAATTAAAAACTTTAAAGCACGTTTCAAATCTGGTTGCCAAAATTTCCATGTATGATTCCCTTCAAATTCTTCGTAAAAAGTATCTTTCCCCATCTTTTGAAACAATTGATGCAGTTCGCGGTTCGGTGTTAGGAAGTCGGCTATTTTTCCATCTGTCGTTTTGACTTCTGTTTCGCCCTTCCCGATAATATGATAGATGTCTAATTGATGCAGTTCTGTACATTGTTCCACTGCTTGTAGCACAGATTTATCTACATAGGGAGATTGTAAAACGACCTTCCCAAAAGTGTGAGGATACTGAAGGGCTGTCATCAAGGATACAGTGGCCCCTAAAGAATCTCCCATCAATGCTCGACCTTTCCCCATTTGAAAAGTTGGGTATTTTTCCTCAAGAAAAGGAAGGAGTTCATGCGCAATAAAACGTATATATGCTTTGTTTTCCTCCCCATCTGGGTGATATTTTTTTCTACGGTCTTTCACATTTTTATAAGGGATGCCAACAATGATCACATTTTCAATTTCCCCTTTTGCTAGGAATTCATCTGCCAAACGTGGAATTCTTCCGAGTTGGAAATAATCTTTCCCATCTTGTGTAATAAGCAGATGATATTTGTAAAGGGGTGAGAAATTTTCCGGTAAATAAACGAGAAAAGAAATCTCTTCATTGAGTTCTTTTGATTCAATTGTGAAGTCTGTGATTGTACCATGCTGTATTGCCAATGTATTCTCCTCCAAATCAATCATAGTTCAATTATTTTACCATAAAAAAACTTCAAGAGTCTTATTCAAGACCTACTAATAGGGAACGATCTTTTTTCAGGAAAGTGGGCTTTCCAATCTAGGGCAACAAGAATGAAGAAGCATAGTTGAAGTCTATGTGATATAATGTGAATGTAAACAATTGGGAGGAAAAGTAAAATATGAAAAGAAGAGTTCATTCCGAAGAGGTTACAAAAGCAGCGATCCAAAAACTTAAAGACAGAGGAGTGACCATTTTAGACATTGCTGAAATTGTCTTTGAACTCCAATCACCATATAGTCAAAATTTAACATTGGATGAATGCGTCGATAGTGTTGAAAATGTCTTACTGAAAAGAGAAATCCAACACGCAATCCTCGTTGGGGTTGAATTGGATACACTGGCTGAGCAGGGGAAACTATCTGAACCGTTACAGAGCATTGTAGAAACAGATGAAAGCTTATTTGGAATTGATGAAACGATCGCGCTTGGTGCCTCACTTGGTTACGGAAGCATCGCTGTCACAAACTACGGCCATCTAGACAGTGAAAAAATAGGAATCATTAAAAATTTAGACACAAAAATGGGAGAAAAAGTTCATACTTTTTTAGATGATCTAATAGGTGCCATTGCAGCAAGTGCAGCTTCAAGATTAGCCCATCGGATAAGGGACTATGAAGATGAACTAACAACCGCATTTTTTAAAGAAAATGAAAAGATGATTAAGTAAAAAAAGTTAGCTAGTGACGAGCAAATTTTCCGTTTACTAGCTAACTTTTTTGTTGTTCAGAAACTGTAAAATTTAGAACTGTAGTTAAACCTTTTAAAGAATGTTGTCCACAGCAAGCCTTCAGCACCTATCAGCTAGCAAATTTCTCCGACTACTCCTAATATAAGTCAACATCAGTTCGTGGACTACCTCGTTCTTGTTTTCATTATCTCGGTCGAAAACTTCGAAATCCATACGCCAGGCCTGAGCGCTTGCGCTTTTGTTCTTTCCACAATATGCTTCAAAAAAGATTAATGATTTTGAAACTTTAGTAATAGAGTAGTAGTGAATATGGTGTACAAGGGGGATTTCAATGAAAAAAAGAAAATGGATGGCTAGCACGGTGGCTGCTGTTGCCTTTTCACTCGTATTAGCTGCGTGTGGGAATGATGACAAGGAGAAAGCAACAAATGGGGATCAAAAAGAGGATGTTAAGTTTGTTAGCATCGCAACAGGAGGTACTGGTGGAACGTATTACCCTCTGGGGGGAACTTTTGCAAAAATTATTAAAGATGAAACTGGTATTGATGCGAATGCGATTACTTCAGGTGCTTCAGCAGAGAACATGGCAATTTTAGAAGCCAAAGATGCAGAGGTAGCTTTTACACAAACAGATATTGCCACATACGCTACGGAAGGAAAGTATATGTTTAAAGAAAAAATCGATACCATTAAAGGAATCGGAACATTGTACCCAGAAACCATTCAAATTGTTACAACAAAGAAATCGGGTATTAAGTCCATCGAAGATCTAAAGGGAAAGGTTGTTTCTGTAGGGGAAGCAGGATCTGGTACACGGGCAAATGCCGAGCAAATCTTTGAAATACATGGAATGACATTTAAAGATATTAAGGAACGAAATTTATCATTTGATGATTCTACAACGGGAATTCAAGATAGAACAATTGATGCAGCGTTTATTACTGCGGGAACACCAACTGGAGCCGTTGAAGGTTTAGCAGCGACAGAAGATGTCGTGATCGTTCCAATTCAGGAGGGAAAAATAAAGGAATTAACAGAAAAGTACCCTTATTATGCCCAGGATGAAGTATCTAAAGGAACATATAAACTAGATAAATCAGTTCCAACGGTTGCCGTACAAGCGATGTTAGTTGTACGTGGCGATTTATCAGAGGATCTGGTTTACAAAATGACAAAAGCGATTTATGAAAATACAGATAAAATTCAACACGCCAAAAAGAAATTTATTAAAGCAGAAACAGCACTAGATGGATTAGGAATTGAGCTCCATCGAGGCGCGAAGAAATATTTCGATGAAAAAGGTATCACGAAAGAATAAGAGGATGGAAGGGTCTGTTCTTCTAGTTTTTAGACCCTTCTTAGTAGGAAAAAGAACTTGTCCCAAAGACCAAATATACAGGGGAATATGCAAAAATCAATGGGAAATGAGTAATCAATTATGATCCAAAAAGTGATTTCAAAGCGTCGACTCACTGTCTTTTTTATAGTACTTTTTCTCATTTTTATACTGTGTATCCCCTTCCACACAGCTGTTGTTTTTGAAAAAGAAGGGAACATTCTATCGTTTTTTCCAATAAAAGAAGGGGAAACATTTCAAATTCGATACATTCATTCGATCCATCTGAGTGAAGTACGTGAGACTTATAAAATAATAAAAAATCATCAATTCCAACAAACAGAACTTATGTACGAGGATACGTCGATTGGGATGCCCGCTCATGCAGAAAAGAATGAAAAATTTATCATGAAAGATGGAAAGTATTACATTACAGGAATGAAAAAAGTGTTTCAAAACATTCAGATGAGCACAAGTCGTGTTGTCATTAGCCATGAACTCATCTTTAAAGGGAAAATCTGTCCACTAGAGAACGTGATTCCACCAGGTACGATTGTCAAAATTCATGTAAAACGATTGTCACTTCTACAATTATGCAAAGGAGTGAACATGATTGGAAAATAAATTTAAACAGATATCGATAGAAGAACAAAAGCTTCTACTAGAAAAATATGATCTTGAAGCAAGTACATTGAAATTGAAAGGCTTCATGGGGTGGGTTGTATTTTTTGGTTTATTATTTTTTTCACTATTCCAGCTTTATTCCGCGATTTTTCAAGTGTTTCCAAAGCAAATATTACTCTCCATACATTTAGGATTTGCACTCTCTCTTATTTTTTTGTTGTTTCCATTTCGAAAAAAAAGACTCAAAGAACAAAAAATTACTTGGTTTGATTTATTGTTAGCTTTATTATCCATTGGAGTTGGGGCATATTGGCCGTTGATGATGGATGATATTGTAAGCAGGACCGGAATGATGACGGGGCTAGATTTTTATGTCGGGTTAATGGCTACTTTACTAGTATTAGAAGCGACAAGAAGAGCGGTTGGCCTGCCAATTACGATGATTTCTGTTATTTTTTTGCTATACGCCTATTTCGGACCTTATATGCCAGGTTTTTTAGTTCATCGCGGTGTTCATTTAGAAGGATTAGTAAAAACGATGTTCTTTACGACAGAGGGGATTTTGGGGACTCCGTTATATGTTTCGGCTACTTATATATTCTTGTTTTTACTATTTGGTGCTTTTCTAGTAAAAACAGGGGTAGGTCAATATTTTAATGATTTAGCTGTTTCCATTGCGGGGAAGCGGATTGGGGGACCGGCGAAAGTCGCCATATTCTCCAGTGCTCTGCAAGGTACGATCAGTGGCAGTTCGGTGGCGAATGTTGTGACGTCTGGTTCATTTACGATTCCTATGATGAAAAAGCTTGGATATCGAAAGGAATTTGCAGGTGCTGTAGAGGCTGCCGCTTCAACTGGAGGACAATTAATGCCGCCGATCATGGGGGCTGCCGCCTTTCTAATGGTGGAATTTATTGGGGGAGTCACATACTGGGATATTGCGAAAGCAGCGGCAATCCCCGCTTTACTTTATTTTACAGGCATTTGGATTATGACTCATTTTGAGGCGAAAAGAATTGGACTAAAAGGGTTAAAAGATGAAGAAATGCCAAATAAAAAAGAGGTTATTTCCAAAATTTATTTATTAATTCCCATTTTAATGGTCATCGTTTTACTCATGAGTGGGATGAGCGTAATGCGTGCGGCATTATGGTCGATCGTTTTTACTGTTGTCGTTAGTGCATTAAAGAAGGAAACGAGAATTGGTTGGAAAGATGCGGTCCATGCATTAGTCGATGGGGCAAGGACTGCTTTATCGGTGGCGGCTGCTACGGCTGCGGCTGGAATTATAGTCGGGGTTGTAACAAAAACAGGATTGGGATTAAAGCTTGCCAATGGATTAGTTGATTTAGCGGATGGAGTGTTACTACTTACTTTGTTCTTTACGATGTTAGCGGCCCTTGTTCTTGGAATGGGATCCCCAACTACGGCCAATTACGTCATTACGTCCACCATTGCAGCCCCTGCTATCATACTATTAGGTGTTCCTGAACTAGCGGCTCATCTATTTGTGTTCTATTTTGGCATTATTGCAGACATCACGCCTCCAGTTGCTTTGACAGCATTTGCGGCCGCGGGTGTTTCAGGAGGTGAACCGATCCGAACAGGTATAAATTCTGCCAGATTAGCTATTGCTGCTTTTATTATTCCTTATATGTTTGTTTTGCAACCAGAATTACTCATGATTGACACGACTATTTGGAAATTAGGGTGGGTTTTATTGACCGCTCTCGCAGGAATGGTTGCGATCGGAGCGGGTATGATTGGATTCTGGTATCGAAAGCTTCGTATCTTAGAAAGAATCATTGCCATTGCAACAGGATTAATGCTCATCTATCCAGATGGTTTGACAGATGTGATGGGATTTATTATTTTTGCTATCCTGTTAACCATTCAATTTCTATCCAATCAAAAAAATAAAACAAAAATAGCACAAGGTTAGCCCTAAAAGTAAATCAGTTCTTCATAATCATTTTAGAAAACCTGACTTCATTCTTAAAATGGAGGAATCAGGATTTTACTTCTTGTGAGGGAAGTGGAAGTGTTCTGTATTTTTAAAATAGTAAAAAATTTATTCAAAAAATAGTTTAAGGAACCATTTTTTTTCTTTGGCTCTTTGTCAAATATTGGGGTGGGGACACAATTCTCCACTCTTATCCTATAAAATTGTCAATGTTTTTATATTGATGTGTTAATAACACTTTTGCATGTAAACGTGTATTTTTAATTTTTGTGAATTTTTATAAACCCCAACATTTAGTATAGAACCTTTTCTTTTCCTATATAAATTAGAAAAACGCTCAACCCTTAATAGGATGAGCGTTAATTGTGATGATTCCGATTGGGCTCGAACCAACGACCTCCACCCTGTCAAGGTGGCGCTCTCCCAGCTGAGCTACGGAATCAAATATCCTTAATGACATTTATTATATTACAATTATTAATCGTAAATGTCAATGTTATCATAACAAAAATTTTTAGGAAGTTTAGGGGGTTAAAAAAAGATAAGAAAATTTCCATTTATACAGTATCAAATACACCGAATCGTCACTTCCCCTTTTAATTAACTGTACATGGTGAATTCTAGTTGTATCTTTTCTTATTGCTTCTTAAATTAACACTAAATTCAAAAAACTTTGTATTTACATTCATTTGTAACCGTCAAGTAGTTTTGAACACTTTTTGCTAATTAATTTTGAACACTTTTGTTATTAAAATTCCCCCACCCTAGTCAAATGAGAGAAGGGAAATCGTTTTAACCTTTTAATTTTGCGAACTTTCCTTTTCAAAAATAGTTGATCGATGTTTCAGTCTATAGCTGTCATTGTCGTTTAGCTGAATCACTTCCACGCGGTGAAGCAGTCGGTCCAGTATGGCCATAGTGATTCCTTGATCCCCCATCAATTCCCCCCATTCTTCTGGCCCCTTATTAGAGGTCAAAATGATGGAACTACGCTCATATAAATGGTTCACTAGATGGAAGAACAAATTGGCTTCACGTTGGTCGATGGCCATGTACATTAAATCATCAATAATCACTAAATCTGAGTCTCTTATTCTCTTAAGCTGCATTTGAGATTTCCTTATATACTCTTCTGTCTTTAGAAGATGCACAAGTTCACCCATCGTTGAAAAAGTCACCTTATAACCCTTATGAATAGCTTCTATTCCTAGACCAATAGAAATATGAGTTTTGCCTGCTCCTTGGGGTCCTAATAATATGAGATTGTATTGTTGATCTAACCAATTGAGTTCTTTCAATTGATTTATCTGTCGAGTACTAAGCGATCGCTGTTCTTCAATATAAAATTCATCTAGCGTTTTATGATAAGGAAACTTGGCCCATTTCAGTCTTTTCTCCACATTTTTTTCGTCTCGTCGTTTTAATTCATACATGAGCAGTTCCTGCAAGAACTCTTGATAGGTCCATGACATCTTTTCCGCATTACGAAGTAACACCGGTAGTTCATTCGCCGTTTCTGTCATCCGAAGTAGTCGCAAATATTCCTGAAGAATATGTACGGTTGCCGTCATGATAAACCGCCCCCTAATATTTTAATATAGTCATCTATCTCCCTAGTTGCTGTGGTGGTTTTTATTGCGGGGTTAATATTTTTGGACTTTTGAATCGAGGCT
>NZ_JAUSUC010000023.1 GCF_030813365.1 Oikeobacillus pervagus | reverse complement strand
AAGTAGTGAGAAGTAGTGCAAAAGCCAAAAGAAGTGGTGCAAATGTTGTTGGGAAATAAGCAAATGCCCGAGGGAAATGATCAAATCCCCCTGGTAAGTCAAAAACAGCAAGTCAAGAATCCCATCCCGAAATGCCGACTGAACTGGGGCTGAGGTGCAAAAACCGGCGGGAAATAGTCAAATATTCCAGGAAATGATCATAAGTAGTGAGAAGTAGTGCAAAAGCCAAAGAAGTGGTGCAAATGTTGTTGGGAAATAAGCAAATGCCCGAGGGAAATGATCAAATCCCCACTCAAGCCTATATACCCGAATTTCGATTATTCCTCATCCGACAGTCGTCAACTTGGCTTCCGTTGGATGGGGATAAATTTTTGCTGTTTTTCTCTATTCTCCCAAATGAATTTCACGAAAAGGGGAAATTTGTGAAGGAATGTTGAACAATTGGTGATGGATTTCTAAAGAAACAATTGGAATGTGATGTGCATCACATTCCGAACTAGGGGACTACTGTAAGATTTAATTGCTTCAACATACTGGCATTTTTCAGAAAATATGATTGAAAAGGTGGAAACCGATAGGATCACTGTTATCCATTTCGTCTGTTTTCAGTTTAGTTCTCCCACCTTTAATGAGAAGTAACCCCCACTGAATGAAGTTTCATTTTATGAAATTTTATCGAAAAATCATTGATGAAAAATGCCAAGTAAAATTCTACAGTGTCAACGGAAGGAGGTTCATCTCTTGAAAAATTGGATCATCATATTTATTGTATCTGCTCTTGTCGGTTTTGGCGCCGGGTATTTTATTTTTCAAGATAAGGAAGAAGCAGATGGAACGAACCAAACAACTACGCAAGAGAAAGAATCAAAACAAGAGAATGTTGTAAAAGAAGAGAGTAAGGATTCAAATGCTCCGAAAACGGCCACTACTTCAGATGGAGGGATATTTTCAGAAAAAGGTTGTATTTCCTGTCATTCCGTCTCAGCTTTAAATATTCAAGGTGGGGCAACTGGGCCAGATCTTTCAAAAGCATACGACAATGTAGAAGGGAAACATGGTAAACCAATAAAAGAATTTTTAAAAGTACCTACATCGGCTGTAATGTCTGGGGTGATTGAAGGAAATCCATTAACAGATGAAGAGATAGAAAAAATCGTAGAAGCATTAAAGAAAGCAGCTGAAAAGTAAAATTGGAGGTGAATATAAATGAAGAGGAAAGGAATTATATCGGCGGTATCGGGACTTGCTGCGGGAGTATTGGTGGCTGCTGTCTTTTTTGCCGATTTTAATAAAGAGGAAAAAGCATCGTCAGCAGCGGATAATAAAAGTAAAGCTGAAAAGGTGTATGTACCTTATGGGGAATACGATGATTATTATATGTTAGCATCTGGTGGGCATTCAGGACAGTTATTTGTTTATGGCGTTCCATCCATGCGAAAAATCCGTACTGTACCTGTCTTTACTCCAGATCCAGCAACAGGGTATGGATATGATGAAAATACGAAAAAAATGTTAGGTGGTTATACATGGGGTGATTTTCACCATCCAGCAGTTTCAGAAACAAAAGGAGACTATGACGGTGAATTTCTATTTGCAAATGATGTAGGGAATAACCGTGTGGCAGCCGTTGACTTAAGTACATTCCATACTGCAGATATTATGTCATTACCAAATATGGGTGGTCCCCATGCTGGAGTTTTTGTGACAGAAAATACGGAGTATATTGCATTACCTACAAGATTTGCCCGTCCGTTAGGTGGAAAATATGCTGAATTAGATAAGTATAAAGAGGAATATAAAGGTGTCGTATCTATGGCGAAATTTGACAGAGATAAAAAGAAATTCAATCTAGCTTATCAAATTATGCTTCCACCGTGGTCTTATGATTTATCTGATGCGGGTAAAAAGATGTCTGGCGATTGGATTGTGATGACAACTTATAACACAGAATTTGCTACAACGAACTTAGAAATCAATGCCTCTCAAAATGACCGTGACTATATTGTTTTGATTAACTGGAAGAAGCTTGAGGGGGAAGTGGCAAAAGGAAATTATAAAGAAATTGAAGGCGTGAAAATGGTGGATCCAAGAGATTATAAAGGGGCTATTTATGCAATCCCTGTTTCGAAATCTCCTCATGGTGTGGATGTTACGCCAGATGGTAAACGTTTCATTGCAGCCGGGAAACTTGCACCATTAATGACTGTATTTTCATTTGAAAAAGCTTTTGAAGCGATTGAAAAAGAAGATTATTCCGATGAAAAATTCGGTATCCCTGTTTTACCATATAAAAAAGTAATGGAACGCGAAGTTGATCCTCCAGGTGCTTTAGGGCCGTTGCATACGCAATTTGATGATAAAGGAAATGCCTATAACACCATGTTCATTTCATCAGAAGTGGTGAAATGGAAAGTGGATACAGGGGAAGTTATTGACCGTAAGCCTTCTTACTTTTCACCAGGGCATTCCTCAGCCGCTGAAGGAGATACAGTAGACCCAGATGGAAAATGGCTTGTGGCATTAAATAAAATTGCAAAAGATAATTTCCTTTCTGTTGGTCCATCCCATCCAGAATCGATGGATTTATTCGATATTTCAGGCGAAGAAATGGAACATATCATGGCAGCACCTGTAGATCCAGAACCACACTATGCCCAAATTGTTCATAAGGATAAAATAAAGCCGAAGAAACTATATGAAAAAGACGAGAAACGAAAAAATGCCGTCTGGAGTAAAGAAGATGCACATATTGAAAGAAAAGGCAATGAAGTACATGTTTATGGTGTTGCTTTAAGATCTAAATTTGTCTTTGATGCAAAATCAGACAGACCTGATGCTGTAACAGTAAATCAAGGAGACCGGGTATTTTTCCATATGACGAATATTGATCTTGACCAGGATATTACTCATGGTTTTGGTATTAATGATTACAACTTAAACTTTGAAGTACAGCCAGGACAAACAAATACATTGGAATTTGTAGCGGATCAAGCGGGAACCTTCCCGATCTATTGTACTAACTTCTGTTCAGCGCTACATCAAGAAATGAGCGGTTATTTATTAGTTAAGCCAAAAGAGTAACCAATGAAAGGGGGAGTAAATGGGCTTTCCCCACTTACTTCTCCACCATCCTTAGGAGATGATCATATGAAGAAGAACCTTTCTGTAGCTTCGATGATCAGCTTGATTATTGCAGCTGTTCTGATAGTTATATCTATATTTATTCCATGGTGGGGGATGAAGTTTTTTGCCCCACAGTATCCTGAAGGTTTAGATATTATTGTCTATCCAACAACACTTGATGGAGATATTGAGGTTGTGAATGGACTCAATCACTATATTGGCATGAAGGAATTTAGCAATCAATCATTTCCAGAACTTGCTTACATGCCATACATTGTAATCTCCTTTGCAGTTTTAACACTTCTCGTTGCGTTTTTACGGAAAAAGTCATTTTTATTCGGACTTATTATCCTTTATGTCATTGGTGGAATCGTCGGATTATTAGATATGTATCGTTGGTTAAAAAAATTCGGAACAGAACTTGACCCGAAAGCACCGATAGACTTAGATCCATTCGTTCCACCTATTATCGGGGAAAATACAATAGCTAACTTTGTCACAAATAGTTACTTCACATATGGTGGATATTTGCTCGGAATTGTATTTATTTTAATGATTTTTCCACTTTGGAAGGACCGAAAAAAATGAAAATATGGATACTTTCTATAGTTGCTTCTATTAGCTTATTGATTGGTGCACTAGATGCTTCTGCTGAATCAAATCCATTACAAGAATTAATTGATGGAACACCAAAAGGCGGTGAATTAAAGCTTGAAGCAAAAACCTATAATGGCAACATTGTGATTAATAAGCCACTAACCATTAAAGGCAAGAAAGGTACAGTCATTAATGGTGATCAAACAGGTAATGTCATTGAGGTAACAAGTGATGATGTAACACTTGCTAACCTTACGATTAAACATAGTGGAATGAGTCGTAGTTCGGAAGAGGAGTACGCAGGTGTTCGGGTGATGGGTGATCATACTATTTTAAAAAACTTAACCATTACAGATAGTTTCCATGGTATTTTTTTAAACAAGACAAAGGACGTCACAATTACTGGGACAGAGATTACTGGCCAAACGACAAAAAACCTAGGAGATCAAGGAAATGGCATTCATATCGTACGTTCTGGTGAAAATAAAATTGTAAACAACAGCATTCAAGGGACTCGAGATGGTATTTATGTTGAGTATTCCGATAACAATAAAATCAATCATAATACCGTAACACAGACAAGATATGGATTACACTACATGTATTCTAACTACAATAACTTTGAGAAAAATTATTTTAATCGCAATACTGGTGGAGCAGCCATCATGCATTCGGATCATATTGTACTTAAAAATAATAGTTTTTCTTTTAACCAGGGATCACGTTCATTTGGTTTAATTGTTCAAACAAGCCGAGACATCCAAGTGGTAAATAATGAGTTCCATCTTAATCAGCGGGGGCTTTACCTTGAACAGTCCACAAGCAACCTTATTGAGGGAAATGATTTTTTCCATAATCAAATAGGGATTGAATTATGGTCTTCAGCCACAGCACAAACATTTTTAAAGAATACATTTAATAAAAATATCAGTGATGTGATAACGGTTGGCGGCAAGTCAAATAATGAGTGGTTCAAAAATAAAGAAGGAAATTATTGGAATAAACCTATGGTAGATTTAAATCAGGATCAAGTAGGAGACACAGCTTTTGAATACACATCATCCCTTGGAGAACTTATTGAGAAAAATGAATTAGCCTATTTATTTTTAAATAGCCCGGCAATCAAGCTTTATGAAAAGAACAATGAATTATTTAGCAATCAAAAAGTAATGGCATTAGATCAATATCCATTATTAAAAGAGAGAAATATAAATTATAGTTTGTTGTTTGTTGTTGGAATCGGATTATTCATCATACTATATTTTTATAAAGTTAGAAAAAAACAGTTTTATAACAAAAGATTTTAAAAATACTAATCTAGTTGCTCATACAAAAGGGGAGAATGGGAATGCCATACATTTGGAAAGAAGCATTAGAACAAACAAGAGGGAAGGGGTTATGGCTAGGGCTAGCAATGATTATGTTAACATCCATATTTTTGATTGCGGAGGCTCGAAGTTTTCCATCGGATCTTGGTTTTGAAGCGCTCCTCCTATCGATGTATGACATGAATATTTATTTACTTCCTCTGTTTGCTATATTTCTAGCCTCCTTTTCTATTTTTCAGGAAAAGGAACTAAAGACATCGATGATTCTACTTACAAAAAAAGAGTCAATCATTACATTTATCGTAAAAAAGTCAGCAGCAATTCAGCTTGTCATGATAATAACATTTATTGGTGCAAATTTTATTCTAGCATTATTTATGAAAGCATTCTTAAACTTTCATTTAAGTAGTTTTCTTCACTTTATCCTAGTGATTATTGTATTCCTATTGATTTTTAACCAAATTGGTATATTCCTAGGAAGCATTTGTAAAACGAAAATGCAGCTTGTTGGAGCTAACATTCTTATTTGGTTTTCAGTTGTGTTTTTAATAGATTTAGCCTTTCTCTATGCTTTACCAGCTGCTAGTTTTGATAACTTACACATCTTCTCGTGGGTATATTTCTTAAATCCGATTCATGCGATGAGGTTTTATTTAGAAACAGAGCTAGGATTATTCGGATTGACCCATATGTCGCGAATGATGGATAAATTTATTCTCATGGAACCATGGATATTCTTAATGATAAATGCAATTGTTTGGCCGCTTCTATTTTTTACACTTACCGTAATAATTAAAAATGGTGGTGAGCGTCATGATTGAAATAAAGGAACTATCTCAAGGCTACCAAGGAAAGAAAGTGCTAGATCAAGTGAATCTAACCATTGAGAAAAATGAGCGATGTGCGCTTGTTGGAAGAAATGGTGCTGGAAAATCAACATTAATTCATACGATACTAGGTATTCTTCCGCATAAACGCGGCACTGTCACTCTAGGAGGATATTCTAACAAGCAGCAAACATGGAAAAAGCATGTTTCCTATTTACCAGAAAAATTCCACCTTTATCCTCATTTAACAGGGGAAGAGAATATGCGCTTTTTTGCAGCACTGGATACGAAGAAGATTGATGAGAACAAGATCATAGAAATCCTAAAAATGGTTTCTTTGGCAGATGATCGAAAGCAACCGATCAATGGCTATTCAAAAGGGATGTTGCAGCGCTTAGGTTTAGCTGTAATTCTTTATTATGATACAGAGATTATTATTTTGGATGAACCCACTAGTGGATTAGACCCTATTGGGCGTAAAGAAATTTTGAAAATTATTCATTCACTCCAAGATAAAACCATTTTAATGTCTTCACATTATATCGATGAGATTAAGCAGATTTGTACACATGTTGCCTTTTTAAACCAAGGAAAAATCGAAAAGTATACAGTAGATGCCTTTCTAGAGATGCATAAAATGGAGGAATTATGATGAAAAAGAGAATCTTTGCTCTGTTAATGCTTGTCATTGTATTAGCCGGTTGTAAAGCGGGTGGAGTAGATTTTTCCATAGAGACAGCCCCTAGCCATAAATATGGTCAATCCTTTCCCATTGTGATAAAAGCAGTTGAAGGCTCGGAAGCAGTCACAGGACTGGAAATTACCGCCAACTTAGAAATGGCTAAAATGGATCATGGCGAGATCGAAGTTCATTTTACCAATAATGGCGATGGAACTTATGAAGGTGAAGTGGAACTTCCAATGGCAGGAGAATGGATTGCCGAAGTCCAAGCTGAAAAAGATGGAGAAACTTATGAAGGTACACTTGAGTTTGATGTAGAAGAGGAGTGAATAGGATGCAGAAAATATGGCATAATGGTTCTACACATCCAGCCATTAGGAAATGGTTGTCATTGCTTCTCATTCTTTTTCTAGTCGGATGCTCATCTGGAAAGTCAGATGTTACGGACCAGAAGGAACAAACGACAACAGATGAACAGACCAAACAATCGCAATCAAAATTAAGTGAAAATACGAAAATTATCACAATAAATGGGAATGATTTCCTCGATAAAGACCTGGAATTTTATACACTAATGAATAAAATGATGGTTGAACTTAAAAGAAGTGAAGATATTGAAAGCCTCGAAGTAGAAAAAGTAGCGGATCGTAATGCATATTGGGATGAGCAATTAGAGAGCTATGATAATATTAATGTCAATTTACAAAGTCTAATAGAGCTCAATGCGATGGCTTTATTAGGAGAAGAAAAAAATTATTACATTCCGGATGACATAATAACAAAAGAGGAGAAAATATTATCAGAGCAAATAGAAAATAGGAAGGAAACAAAAGCACTTCTCGAAGCATATGGGAAAAAGAAATATGACGATTCTGTCCGAGAATACCTCCGAGTTACGATGCTTCGAGATCGAGTGGCGAATGAATTAGAAGAAAAGATAAAAAAAGAGAACGAAGGTAAAACAGATAAGGAAGTAAATTATAAGCTAAACCAATCATATGAAGACCTATACATGGACCAGTTATCAACTTTAGATGTGAAAATACATTTAAAATAAATTTTTGGGGACAGTCCCCTGCTGTTTTAAAATGCTAGAACAGTGGGGGACTGTCCTCATTTTTGCAAGAAGAAACAGGGCATGGGAAAGATCGCATGCATTCCCAAGGGTCCCCGATGTGCAAATAACAGGAGAAGAAGCGCAAAAAACCGCGGGAAATGATCATAAAAAAGGGGAAATAAGCAAAAGTAGAAAATAGTAAAGCAAAAGTAGATGGGAAATGTGCAAATCCAGTTGGGAAATGATCAAATCGTTCTGGGGAGAGCAAAAAAAGATCGCATGCATTCCCAGGGTCCCTGATGTGCAAATAATAGGAGAAGAAGCGCAAAAAACCGCGGGAAATGATCATAAAATAGGGGAAATAAGCAAAAGTAGAAAATAGTAAAGCAAAAGTGGATGGGAAATGTGCAAATCCAGTTGGGAAATGATCAAATCGTTCTGGGGAGAGCAAAAGAAAGATCGCATGCATTCCCAAGGGTCCCTGATGTGCAAATAACAGGAGAAGAAGCGCAAAAAACCGCGGGAAATGATCATAAAAAAGGGGAAATAAGCAAAAGTAGAAAATAGTAAAGCAAAAATGGATGGGAAATGTGCAAATCCAGTTGGGAAATGATCAAATCGTTCTGGGGAGAGCAAAAGAAAGATCGCGTGCATTCCCAAGGGTCCCCGATGTGCAAATAACAGGAGAAGAAGCGCAAAAAACCGCGGGAAATGATCATAAAAAAGGGGAAATAAGCAAAAGTAGAAAATAGTAAAGCAAAAGTAGATGGGAAATGTGCAAATCCAGTTGGGAAATGATCAAATCCCCCGGGGAGAGCAAAAGAAAGATTCCGTGCATTCCCAAGGGTCCCTGATGTGCAAATAATAGGAGAAGAAGCACAAAAAACCGCGGGAAATGATCAAATCTATACAGGGGAACGGCCCCACTGAAGCCGCACTTTTTCCAATTTACACTATTACTACCCCAAAAACTCCTTTACTATCACAATGACCATCAAGACCCCGGTTGCTATACATGTGAGAACAATATTTACTTTTTTTCGCGCTTGAAAAAAGTCCTCTTGTTCACTCGATTGCTTTCCGATTGGATGTTGTAGAATCACTTGATCCCATAAATTGGCCACCCAGCCCCACATAAAAAAGGTAAATGATGCGATGAGAATCAATTGATAAATCAGTTTAGGAATGACGATGATAGCTGCACTTGTGACAGCAATTAATTTGAAGTATCCACTTAAGTATGTAAAATTCCGTAAAATGATTTTGATAAAGACTTCCGTTAGGCCAATCTGGGGTGTTCGTTGTTTAAAAATTCTTCTAGAATGACGAAATAGAAAAGCTTTCTTTCGTTTTATAATTTTTGGCTTTTCGACCCCAGGTGCCGCACCTAAAACAGAATTCATAAGACGTAGCCGCTCTTGATTTTCTTTTTGTACTTCATTTTGAAAATAATTTGTGGTTAGAACTCTTGGAATTGCTAACAATGAAGCAAAGATGATAAAAAGAAATGCGAGGACGACTGAAAATACTGGTTTCTGAATGACTGGTAAACAGTACTGGTGCCCCAAAAACATGAAGAGGAAGACAGCCCACATTATCAGTTTTTCCTTCCAGGTTTGGGTTTGAAAGAAAAACTTTAAAGCCCGAATAAATAATGTTATTCCAATATAAAATAAGGAAAAGCTTGCAATTTCCCAATGGTTCAAGGAAAAATGGTGAAGCAAAAAGGGCATGGCGGTGAATGTAAGAAAAATGATTTTGAAAGCAGCTTTCCAAATAGAATAAACAAAGGCCCATTTAATCATATTGAGAAATTTCATTTTATGTGTAAGGAAAAATACTCCATCAGCTTCCTGAACAAATGTCCGGTTATTCCCCTTCCAACTGATTAAAAAGAAGATCGCCCCGATCATTGAAAAAGTAAAGGATTCACTCCATTGTGGGAGATCAAACCACCAAGAACGATAAATAAAAAACGCAATTATTGTACCAGGGACCACAAAGTATAAAAGAACGCTCCAATCGAGAATGGTTTTAGTGATTCTATATTGAAATAATAAATCTTGCTTTAGGCGGCTGATAAAAATATGAAAGCTACTCATTTTCATCATCCTTAATTAAGTAATGATAGCAGTCGAATAAATCTGAATTTGGTAAATGACAGAAGTCTCGAATTTCTTCTAATGTCCCACAAACAATCATTTTCCCGTTGTTCAAAACGATAAAGCGGTCGCAAATTTTTTCCGCAGTGTCTAAAACATGGGTACACATGAGAATACCAATTCCTCGTTTTCTTTTATTTTGAATTAGGTCTAGTAATAATTTCGTTGCGATAGGATCTAGGCCAATAAAAGGTTCATCAATGATAAAAAGTTCAGGTTTTTTCAAGAGAGCCAAGATGATCATGGCTTTTTGTTGCATTCCTTTAGAAAAAGTTGTAGGCAATTCATGAAGATGTTCTGCCATTTGGAAGTTATTGAGCAAAGGTCCGATGCGCTGTAACACAACATCATCCGATAAGTGTTCAAGTGCTGCAACGAAATCGATATGTTCCTGGAATGTTAGTTCATCATAAAAAACGGGACGCTCAGGTAAATAAGACATGAAAAGATCCTGTTTCTTAATTATTTCCCCGTGAAAATGGGGAATCAATCCAAGGATGCTTTTAATCGTCGTACTTTTTCCCGCACCATTTGCTCCGATTAATCCAACTAGTTCCCCTTTATTAATCGAAAACTGAATATCCTGAATAATTGCTTCATCTAAATCATAACCAGCTTGCTGAATCGTAATCGATAGTAATGACATCCTATATTCCCCTCCTAGCAACTATACGAAATCAGAAGTGGGAAAGTTTCGTGAAATGACCTTTATTAGTGAATAATTGGAAATTAAAGGGGCAAGGTGTAAAAAATATTTGGAATAGATCGTGTGAAATATGCAATCTATGAAAAATAATGAATAGAAAGCTACCTTGAGAAGGAACTCGGAATCAAATACAAAATGCATAAAGGAAAATTTCCTTTAGATATTTTTCAGAACATGTACACTATATGGGAAAGGGGAAATGATATGAAAGTAATCATCGTCTATGCAAGTATGACTGGAAATACAAAACAAATGGCCCGTTTGATAGCGGAGGGCATTAAGGAAAAAGGGGTGGAGGTTGAAGTTAAAGATTCTTTTGAACTATTGGCGAATGAGCTTTTGCCCTATGACGGGATTCTATTAGGAAGTTATACATACGGAGAAGGTGAAATCCCTTGGGAAATGGCGGACTTACACGAAGAAGTGCAAGATTTAGACTTGGAAGGGAAAGCAGTAGCTGCATTTGGTTCAGGAGATACATCCTACCTTCACTTCGCGAGAGCCGTTGACATTTTGGAAAAAATAATGCAACAACAAGGAGCTACCTTCATGCAGCCAGGATTAAAAATAGAAGGAATGCCCGAAAACGAAGAAGAGCAGCAATGCAAACAATTTGGCGTGAAATTTGCGGAAGGTTTATTGAAAAATAGTTAAAAATTCTAAACATATCCGCAAAGAGGTTTTTGACGAAGAAAAAGGACGATTTGATTGCTTCTTTTAAATTGGTGCATTTTGGGATTTAGTCTTTTGAACACGAGAAAGCCTTGATATAATAGAATTTGTAGCATGATCGTGGACATGAATAAAATACCACATTGATGGTTCGCCGCAAACTAACCATCAAAACCATTGATTTATTGCGGTTTTCGGTAGGGCCTTTTATCTGAACGTAGTGGGATTTAAAGCTGCATATCCTCGTAATAGGCTTGTACATTGGCGGTTACTTTTATCTGAACGTAGTGGGATTTAAAGAAAAAGCTACGTGGAAAAGGGATTAGTTAAAAAATCCTTTTATCTGAACGTAGTGGGATTTAAAGGGCGAGTACGCTAAATGGATCGAGGAAACCCAACGCCTTTTATCTGAACGTAGTGGGATTTAAAGGGTTTAGCAGATTCAGTTTTTGTTGAACCAGAAATGCCCTTTTATCTGAACGTAGTGGGATTTAAAGTATATAAATAACCTTGCATAAAGTTTTTAATGAACTTTTATCTGAACGTAGTGGGATTTAAAGAACATATAAATAACTACATTTGTACGTTGTCGAACCTTTTATCTGAACGTAGTGGGATTTAAAGATGTAATCATTTACTTTTTCATATCCACCCTCAACTTTTATCTGAACGTAGTGGGATTTAAAGAGGTAGTCTCCGTCTGCCCATTTCTGGACGTTATTTCTTTTATCTGAACGTAGTGGGATTTAAAGAGTGCTTTAGCTGTTTTGGTTGCCTTCCCGCTGTCGTCCTTTTATCTGAACGTAGTGGGATTTAAAGGTGTGAGTACCGTTAATGGTACCTTTAGCGTATTTCCTTTTATCTGAACGTAGTGGGATTTAAAGTTGTACAAGCTTTTCCCGCCTTTAATTAACGGAGCTAGCTTTTATCTGAACGTAGTGGGATTTAAAGAAATTAAGAGTTACGCTATCTGCTTGTCCCGATAGGCTTTTATCTGAACGTAGTGGGATTTAAAGTCACCTCGTCGCTTTCAGACTTAGTAACAGGCTTTTCTTTTATCTGAACGTAGTGGGATTTAAAGGTGCTTAAGTGTTTAATAACCCTCATCGCTTTCCACCTTTTATCTGAACGTAGTGGGATTTAAAGTTATCTTAATAGATTTCATTTTTATCACCCCTTCACCTTTTATCTGAACGTAGTGGGATTTAAAGAGTGGTTGACCCTCTTCATCTTGGAACGCAAAAATCTTTTATCTGAACGTAGTGGGATTTAAAGCGTTATAAACAGGATCATATGGATCATACGTAAAACCTTTTATCTGAACGTAGTGGGATTTAAAGATGCATCTTTTTGAGCAATTTCTAAATCGTTAACTGCTTTTATCTGAACGTAGTGGGATTTAAAGAAAATGGTTATGGTAGATCAGGATACTGAAAAGAAAGCTTTTATCTGAACGTAGTGGGATTTAAAGGATCCCGACATCTTATCTATGGCTGATGACAAGCTCCTTTTATCTGAACGTAGTGGGATTTAAAGTTTGCCATCTGATTGAAGTACCCCTTTAAGCTCAACCCTTTTATCTGAACGTAGTGGGATTTAAAGTCTCGGATTGCTTCTTTTTCTAAACTGTTGATCCACCTTTTATCTGAACGTAGTGGGATTTAAAGTGGGACTGTAGGGTTGAAGGTGTAAACAGTAGGTGTCTTTTATCTAAACGTAGTGGGATTTAAATAATGCAAAGGAGAAGGAGAGGAGCAAATATAGGAAGCTTGAGACGAAGATGTCTGAAAAAGAAGAAGAGTAGCAGTGCAAAAAATTCTGCATGATATTTTTAAAATCTGGACAGGTGAATACTGTGATGTATTCACCTGTTTTTGAGCTTTTCAATACCTCAAAACATACAAACATAAACAGTTGTATTGAAATAGTAGGTTTTTTGAATATCATTCCCAAGAGTTCAGATAATAATTGATTAATATTAATAAAGTACTAATCTTTAAATCCCATCTGTTCAGATATATGTTCTCTATTATATAAAAAAAAATAAAAAAACAAAATTGGGGTAGATTTCCATTGGGACGATATGATACTATTTACCTAGTTAGATTTTCTATAAAGTTCTAATAGGGAGGTATTTTTTTATTGAGAATAAGTGTCGATCTAAAAACAAGTAAAATACCGCTTTCTTATCGAATGATGGTTGTGTCTTTAATTAAAGAAGCTGTAAGAAAGGGGGATGAGAGACTTTACGAAAGGTTATATTATTCTAGTTTAAGTCAGCCAAAGCCGTACACCTTTTCGGTATATTTATCTAATTTTAAAAAGGAGGGCGATACTTTTCTTGTCGACTATGTCACAGTCACAATTAGTTCCTCAGACACAATTTTCATGGTTCATCTACTTAATGGACTTCAGCAAATGGATAAACATTTCTATCAAGATTCGGACTTTCAAGTTGGCAAAATTCAAGTGTTAAAAGAAAGATCTATTATTAGTAATAGGGTGGTGTTTACTACATTGTCTCCTTTTTTAGTGGAGAATGAAAAAGGAAAGCCGCTATTAATAACAGACGATGAGTTCGAAAAAGAGCTTAATAGCATCGTGAACCGTCAATTTATTTCACTTTATGGTCGTAGTTTATATCAACCCATTAAAATTATAGCTCATCGACTGAAAAAACAAGTGATACAAGAGACAAATAGTGGTGCTAAGGGTCAGGTTTTATTTTTCACAGCCCAGAAAGGTCAACTATTGCTAGAAGGAAACATAAAGGATTTGCACTTATTATATCAAGATGGTATGTCATTAAGGAAGTCGCAAGGTTTTGGAACACTGGAGGTGATTAGAAGCGATGATTCAAATTCCTGTAAATGATTGGATGACATCGATGGGATCAGTTGCCCTAATGCGACTTGCCCCTACAAATCAAGAGTGGCAAACAGAGGCAAATCGTCTAAGTGTTTCTTTCAATTGGATTGAGAAAATTCCAGAATTTCTTTTTGAATATATAGTTAATCATTATAGTGTCGCTGAACGAGAAAATGAAGCAATAAAGAATTTAGCAATCAGTTTAACTAGACGTGTTAATGATAAGGCGAAATATAAAGAGAATATGAAGTGGGTTAACGAGCGTGCAAAAAAATCTTTAGATAAAGTCAAAAAATATTTCCCTGAATATTCAGATGAATGTGATCGCATCACTAACACTCTTAAAGAAGCAATGAAAAATCAGGAATTTGATGTAGTAGGACATAGTGTACAAGAGTTTTACCAATTAATCAAACAAAAAAAGATTAATCAAAAATTGACATTGAATTTTGCTAAATCAAGTTCTTTGTTAGCGCAATCTGGAGGACAAGCTTCCTTTTTAAATGTAGCGAAAAATAAATTGACGTATGAAGAACAAATGGAACTTTTTTGTAAAGATTATATCACACCTTTACTTTGGGAGATTCGACTACGTAAGAATTTTGAATTAGGAGATGAGGAAAAGATTGAAGAACTTTTTAAATTAGGAGAAAAGCCTAATTACACATCTTCTTGGTTAAAGGAGAAAAAGAAAGCTAAATTAACTTGGTATGAATGGTTAAAAGGGCTACCGGAATGTTCACTTATAGAGGGGCAATGGGGAACAATGGCGTTTGAAGAAATGTATTTTGTCCCGTTGGGTATGAGTATGAAAAATACTTATAATTATGCATGGGATGGGAATTTAGATACAACTCAATCAATTAGTTCTTTGGCGAGGTTATTACTGTTATTGGCCCCATTAGGTTCTCAATCATACAAGCGACCTTTTAAGGGAGAGGAATTAACTGTTTTTGGGTTTTTATATGATCAGTCTAGTTGTGAGAACACCTTTTTTTTAAATAATCAGTTTTCAAATGCGATGCGAAAAGATGTGAAGTTTAGCGAGGCATTACGAGATACATTCAGTAAAGTTACTGAGTTAGAAGAGCAACGGAAACAATCTTCAATGCTTATTGAGTGGATGACAGAATATAAGATGAAAAAAACAGTATTAGAATATCGACCATTACATCCTACGTTTGTGCAATATGTTTTATCGGAGCAATCAAAAGTTACCTCAAGGATATATCCGATTGCATTTCGGGAAAAAATTGTACGTGCGGCAATGGATAATCTAGACAGTAAGCATATTATATGGAAAGAAATGCGACGAGTGATAGGCGAAAGTGACAAACATAGACATACAGGGTCAATTCGGAATGCACTACTTATGAGAGAAAAGCTAATTTTGATTAAAGGGGGAAAGACATTGACGACTAATAAAACAATGACAGATCAGATGTATGGCATTGGATATCGTTTATCAAAAACCTTGAATGTAGATGGAACTAGTAATGAGCCCAATAATTATCGAGCATCAGCAAATAAGAAAATGACTTCCGTAGCCTATCGATTAATGAACGCAGCGAAGGCCGGAAATCGACAACTGTTCATGGATACGGCTTTAAGACTTCATGTAGCAGCTGGGATGAGCATAAATCCAGCATTCATTCGTGCAATCGATCCCAAAACATCTGATAGCGAGTTTGCGACAATTGCTATGGCTTTTGTAGCAGGTTTAATACCTTCAGAAATTAAACAACAGGATCAGGAAAAACAAATAATTAATTAAAAGGGGGAACTAAAATGTCAAAAACATTAACAATAACTATGATAATGGAAGCGAGTTCATTGAACTATGGAGAAGGATTTGGAAATATTTCTGAACTGAAAAAATTTAATCGCGCCGATGGAAATACATATACTTTCGCTTCGAGGCAAGCTTTACGATATGATATTGTTCGCTTGGGAAATGAATGGTTTGGCTGGAATTTGGATGTCGTAGATAAGACAAAAGGAACCCTTCAATTTAAAGATAATGTGACCATACAAGATTCTGTAGAAATGGATTTATTTGGGTACTTAAAGACTGGCAGTAAATCTGTTAAACGGGCAGCAGTTGTTCGGTTAAGCCATGCCATTTCGTTGGAGCCATATAATGGGGATATGGAGTTTTTGAATAATATGGGATTGGCTAATCGTAGAAATGAAGATCCTAATCTAGCAAATTTAGAGAATCATGTTAGTTATTATAGCTACACAGTAACTATTGATCTCGATAAAATTGGTATAGATAGTAATGATGATCTTGAACTTGAACAAGTAAAAAAATTTGAAAGGATCCAGCAACTATTAGAAATTATTAAACTTCTTTCCCGACATATTCGGGGGCGCCAAGAGAATCTATCCCCATTCTTTGTTATTGGAGGGGGATATAATGTTGCAAATCCATTTTTTCAGGGACGCGTAAAAATGAATCGCGGAAGATTAGATGTTTCATTGCTAGAAGAAGCAACACAATTAACCTTCGCGGGAGAAAAAGTCGCTGAAAATACATGGATCGGCCTTTCAAGAGGGAAATTTCAAAATGAAGCAGAAATCCGGTCCACATTTGAAGGAAAAGTCCTTACGATTGAAGACTTTTTTCAACAATTAATGAAAAAAGTGGCGGATCACTACGGGGTGACTTATAATGCGTCTACTTCGCATTAAAATATTTCAAGAAACGGCTTGTTATCAGAAGCCACTGGCATTCAAAGTTGGTGAGACTTACCCTCTAGCCCCTTTTTCAACAGTAAAAGGAATGCTTCATGCTGTACTAAATGCTACTGAATATATTCCAATGAATTTATCGATTCAAGGAACATATGAAAGTATGATGATAGATTATGTTAAAAAGTATATGTACAAGAAAGCCAATGTTCAGTTTCCTTTTAGCGTTGCAGGTTTGGGAATGGATATAGAGCCTGAAAATGTTACTTCTATGCCTATGTATTTGCATTTGCTTTATAATATCGAGCATGTCATTCATATTGATGCAGAAACAAAGATATTAGATGACTTGTATAGACGTTTAAGCGAAACAAACCAAACTCTTAGTCTTGGTCGATGGGAAGATCTTGTTCGGATTGATGAAATAGAATTTGTAGAAATGAAAGAACAGGGGAATGTAACAATTCCATATGATTGCTATATACCCACAGAATGGGCAGAAACAAGAAGAGAACTAAAAAGTGATACAATCGCAAAAATGTATTTTCGTTTGCCGAGAAAATATGAAATTATACGAGGGAAAAGAGTTTGGGATCATATATCTACTGTGTATCTGCCGATGAATAGGGAGACAGAGTTTACAAAAGTGATTCCTCACGATGGATGTTATCCCATATTTTTAATGGAAGGATAAATGAAAGTGACAACTTTTTTCGCAAAATCGAAACCTGATATCTTAACCGTCCGAGAACATACGGAAGATGTTGTTGCAGCAGTGGAGGTGCTTCGCCAGACTTATGGCGAACATCTCCAATTCCTTACTAAGAAAGAATGGATGTTATTACACTTTGCTGCAAAATACCATGATGTAGGTAAATATAGTGTTGGATTTCAAACCCGAATTAAAGCAGCAATACAAGGTGTATCCGCAAGTAAGAATCATGAAAATTATCCACATAATTATTTATCTGTTGCAATGATTCCGTTTGAAGACTTAGAAAACCACTATGAGCTTGATTTAAAAGATTCCGAGTTGTTATCGCTAATAGTTGGATTTCATCATGAACGTGATCGTCAACCAATGAAAAAAGAGATTATGTCTATTTTTAAAGAACAAATTGAGAGCTATATTGATGAAATAGAAGAGCAACAAAGTGTGAAAATAATACGTAAACCAGATTCTACACTATTAGAAGTACTAGAGAATCGAAGTAGAATTTGGAGGGACAACCGGAATTTATCAAATGAGCAAAAACGCTATATATTATTAAAAGGTTTGCTTCATAGGGCTGATTATGCGGCATCTGCAAAGAGAAAAAATGAAAAAGTGGATACCTTTGTCGAACAAGCAGTCGATTGCTCCATTGCAAATCAGACAAAACAGTATATGAAACAAAAAGGGTATTCGATACGAAAAATTCAAAAGTTTGCAGGCGAACATCAAGATAAAAATGTATTGTTAGTGGCACAAACAGGTAGTGGGAAAACTGAGGCCGCATTTATGTGGATAGGCAATGAGAAAGGATTTTTCACTTTACCATTACGGGTTAGTTTAAATGCAATTTATGATCGTGTGGTTCGTAAAGGTGAAATTGGGTTTACAGAAGCTCATTTGCTTCATTCGGGAGCATTCGACTATTTGATAGATGATCAGGAAAAAAGTTCATTTGAATTAACTACACAGCAAATGCTACACGCTCAATTGCTTGCAGGTAAGTTAACTTTTTCAACAATTGACCAAATTTTCAAATTTCCACTATTGTACAAAGGCTTTGAAAGAGAGTTGGCCACGCTTGCTTACTCTAAAGTAGTTATAGATGAAATTCAAGCTTATGATCCCCATATTGTAGCCATATTAATTAAAGGGATTGAAATGATTCACCAACTTGGTGGGAAGTGGATGATTATGACAGCTACTCTTCCTGCTATTTTTATAGAAGAATTGGAGAAAAGAAATTTATTAGAAGAAAAATCTACAGTGAAACAGATCACGCTACTGCCAGACGATCGAAGTCAAGCGACTGAAAAAATGCCACGACGTCATCGAATCAAGATATTACAAAGTAACATTTTAAATTGTGTAGATAACATACTCGAACTCTCATTTGATAAGAAAGTCCTTGTTGTTGTCAATACGGTTAAGAGGGCTTTAGAAGTGTATGATGCGTTAAATGGTGAAGAGCAATCAGATGTGTACTTGCTTCATTCACAATTTATCGCTAGAGATCGAAAATTATTAGAAAATAATATTAAGAGTTTTGGACAGTTGAATAATGATTCTCCTGGTATTTGGATTACGACTCAAATTGTAGAGGCGTCAATAGATGTTGATTTCGATATTCTATTTACTGAGGCTGCAACTCCTGATGCATTGTTTCAGCGCTTCGGAAGATGTAATCGTAAAGGAAAAAGACCAGGAATGTTTGGTGAAGGTTTTACACCTAAAGAGCCAAATGTTTTTATTTGTGCAGAAGAGGCGTCAGGTATTGATTCAATCTATGAGTACTCCATTGTATCAAATGGACTAGAGTCTTTAAAAAATTACGATGGTGAATTAATGGATGAGGAAACCAAATTAAGAATTGTAGAAAATGTGTTTAGTCGTGAGCAACTGGAAGACAGTGAATATTTAAAAACATTTGACCAATCTATAATGGAATTAAATCATTTAACCCCATTTAAACTAGATTCGAAAGAAGCACAAAATATATTACGAGATATTCATAGCTGTCTTATTATACCAGGTCAAGAGTTAGGGGATGAAGCAAGGAATTTAGTTGAGTTATATTATCAGATGTCAAATGAAGAACAGATAGAACGAAAAAAGATTATCCAAGAGTTAAATCAACTAACGGTATCGGTCAATAAGTTTTCGTTTGAGTATAGAGCAAAGAAGGAACGACTAAGTGTGTCTTCCTTGGACCAGAAGGCTTTTCTACATTATAAAATTGTGAATGCTAAATATAGTAAGAATCGTGGATTAGAATTAGCGTGCGATGACGTAAATAGTAGATTTTTTTAATGGAGAGATGGGTTATGAAAGGTGAGGTTGGAGGATTACACATTCAATATTACTCAATTTGTAAAAGGAAATTATGGTTGTATAGTCGCCAAATTTCATTTGAAACCGCACATGAAAAGGTAATTGAAGGTACATTGTTGCATGAAGGATCTTATAAAAGAAAGAAAAAAGAAATTATGTTAGGAGATCATGCAAAAATAGATGTGTTAGATCAACAATTTGTCCAGGAAACAAAACTATCTAGTAAAATGCAAAAAGCTGATGAACTGCAACTGCTCTATTATCTATATTTACTCAAGCAGCGAGGAATAGAAAAACGAGGCCGCATTGCTTATACGAAGGAAAAGAAAGTTGTTGAAATTGAACTGAATGAAGAAAATGAAAAGAAAATCCGTAAAGTGATTGCTGAGGTATTTAAAATTATTGAAAGTGAGCAAACTCCCAAATTAGTAAAACTCCCTTATTGTCGTAATTGTGCATATTTCGATTTTTGTTTTGCCTTAGAAGGGGGAGATGATGATGCGACGTGATATTTATTTGTTTTCAAATGGAAGATTAATGCGTAAAGACAATACATTATATATTGTTTCGGAAGATGGAATAAAAAGAGCAGTACCAGTTGAACAGGTAGAAAATGTTCATCTTTTTGGCCAAATCGATTTGAATAGTGCCTTATTTAATTTTTCGGGTCAAAAAGAGGTAATGCTTCATTTTTATAATTATTATGGATTCTATACAGGGTCGTTTTATCCAAGAGAACATAGTGTTTCTGGAATAGTTACAGTTAAGCAGAGCGATCACTATTTACGAAAAGAGAAAAGGTTATTTTTAGCAAAATGTTTTGTCCAATCTGCATCATTTCACATGCTGCGGACATGTCGTAAGAGAGGGATACATGGGTATGAATCTGTACAAATAATAACTGAACTGAGTAAGAACATTAGAGATGCGAAAGATGTACAGCAAACTATGGGAATAGAAGGAATGATTCGTCAACATTATTATCGAGCATTAAATGAGTTAATTCCTGAAGAATTCACATTTGCAGAAAGGACGAAAAGACCTCCTCGCGACCCTTTCAATGCTTTAATTTCATTTGGAAATACAATGATGTATACATCTGTTTTATCTGAAATATATAAGACACAGCTCAATCCAACTATTAGTTATTTACATGAGCCTTCTCAAAAACGTTTTTCTCTTTGTTTGGATTTAGCTGAGATATTTAAGCCATTACTTGTTGATCCGCTTTTAATTACACTTGTAAATAAGAAAAAAATCACATCAAAACATTTTGAGAATCATGATGGAATGGTTTACTTGAATGAAATGGGACGAAAAATAGTTATTGCTGCTTTTGATGAGCGACTTCAGCAAACAATTCGTCATCGAAAGTTGAAACGAAATGTTTCTTACTGGTATTTAATTCGCCTTGAATGCTATAAACTAATTAAGCATGTAATTGGGGATACACCATACATTCCGTTGAAAGCGTGGTGGTAATCAAAAATGTATGTAATTATTACCTATGATGTAAATGAGAGAAGGGTTGGAAAAATATGCAAAAAGTTAAAAGCCCATTTAACATGGACACAAAATTCCGTCTTTGAAGGAGAAGTAACAAAGGGACCATTTTTGAAGTGCCGCCAAGAGGTGGAAAGCATTATAAATATAAATGAGGATAGTATTTATTACTATATAGTTGAAAATCCTAAGCATATTCGTAAAGAAATTATAGGCGAAGAAAAAGGACAATTTGATTGTTTCTTTTGAATTGGTGCATTTTGGAATTTGTACTTTTGAATATGAGAAAGTCTTGATATGATAGGGTTTATAGTATGATTGTGTAATTGTTAAAAATACCACATTGATGGTTCGCCGCAAACTAACCAACAAAAGCATTGATTTATTGCGGTTTTGGGTTGGGCTTTTATCTGAACGTAGTGGGATTTAAAGGACATATAACCAATTAAAAGAAAAAGCAGGAATATCTACTTTTATCTGAACGTAGTGGGATTTAAAGAACGTCGGTACTAACATTGATATTGACGCCCGTTATCCTTTTATCTGAACGTAGTGGGATTTAAAGGGCTTCAAACCTCGGGTATATCCCATTATTAGACACCTTTTATCTGAACGTAGTGGGATTTAAAGAAACTCAAATTCGGCGTCAAACTGGCTAATGGCTGTGTTGCTTTTATCTGAACGTAGTGGGATTTAAAGAATGATTTAAGAGATTTATTGGGTCAAGTGCTTGGAACTTTTATCTGAACGTAGTGGGATTTAAAGACGAAAAAACAAGCATCCACTAACCAATCGGCACCACTTTTATCTGAACGTAGTGGGATTTAAAGATTGCGTATGAAATTACTAGGGACGGTCTATACGACACTTTTATCTGAACGTAGTGGGATTTAAAGTACGATCACCAGGAGGAAACTATGGAATCCGCATCCTTCTTTTATCTGAACGTAGTGGGATTTAAAGACGCTAAAATGGCAGCAGCCGACGAACGTCGTAAACCTTTTATCTGAACGTAGTGGGATTTAAAGATGGCTGGGGAAGACGAGGACGAAGACGGCCCAGGACTTTTATCTGAACGTAGTGGGATTTAAAGGGAGGGTTGACATATGCGATTGAACATTTAGTTTCTCTTTTATCTGAACGTAGTGGGATTTAAAGAAGAGTAACTGCATACGATAATGACGGTAACGACCTTTTATCTGAACGTAGTGGGATTTAAAGGCCACTTATCTGCTTTTAATAATGGGATGCCATCCGCACTTTTATCTGAACGTAGTGGGATTTAAAGAGGATTTCGCCTGTTTTTAGCCATATCTGTTTAGCCCCTTTTATCTGAACGTAGTGGGATTTAAAGGTTGTTTTTTAACCAGCTGGAATTTCCGTTGTTTCCCTTTTATCTGAACGTAGTGGGATTTAAAGTTGGAAAAAGTGATTCTGATTATAGTTGGATCGATACCCTTTTATCTGAACGTAGTGGGATTTAAAGAACGTAATTATAGTCGAGGGCAATACCGAGCGAAGTCTTTTATCTGAACGTAGTGGGATTTAAAGACGTCTTTAAAGTGTTGACCTGTTTCGTTTAGTTGTCCTTTTATCTGAACGTAGTGGGATTTAAAGTCGTACTTGATTTCAGAACACTCTTCTAACCAAATTCTTTTATCTGAACGTAGTGGGATTTAAAGGTGTAAAGCGGCGGTAAGCGGAAAGAGGAATGCACTTTTATCTGAACGTAGTGGGATTTAAAGCTACCGTGATTCCCATATAGGCTAAGATAGGCATCACTTTTATCTGAACGTAGTGGGATTTAAAGCATTAAACAATTGTGATGCGGCATAACCGAAATGTCTTTTATCTGAACGTAGTGGGATTTAAAGTACTAAGTCTAAAAAGATTGAAGTAATCACAAGCAACTTTTATCTGAACGTAGTGGGATTTAAAGTTTTCAAAAAAGCTTGAATGCGCTTTTCGGCTTCTTTCTTTTATCTGAACGTAGTGGGATTTAAAGCGTGATAGAGTTAAGGATTTTATGGGGCCTGAAACCTTTTATCTGAACGTAGTGGGATTTAAAGTTGTCAGCTAGTAATTGATACATTTTTTTGGTTTGCTTTTATCTGAACGTAGTGGGATTTAAAGGTGTTGACGAAATCAGCATAATCCACGTTTGTCCCACTTTTATCTGAACGTAGTGGGATTTAAAGCGATCATATCTCTTGTAATTCTCTTTTTTTCAAAGTCTTTTATCTGAACGTAGTGGGATTTAAAGACAGGAATAACTCAAAACGTAAAAGACTTATTATCCTTTTATCTGAACGTAGTGGGATTTAAAGTATTGCGTATTCTTCATGAAATTTATCATTTTCATCCTTTTATCTGAACGTAGTGGGATTTAAAGGTGAAGTTACATTTCCGAGTGGAATTCCAACCTCGCCCCTTTTATCTGAACGTAGTGATGTAAAAGAAGGATCTTTATTTGCAGAAAGGACGAAAAGACTTGTATTATCTGAACATAGTGAAATGCAAAGGTTTCAGAACATGTACACTATAGGGGAAAGGGGAAATGATATGAAAGTAATCATCGTCTATGCAAGTATGACTGGAAATACAAAAGAAATCGCCCATTTGGTAGCGGAGGGCATCGAGGAAAAAGGGGTGGAGGTTGAAGTTAAAGATTCTTTTGAACTATTGGCGAATGAGCTTTTGCCTTATGACGGGATTCTATTAGGAAGTTATACATACGGAGAAGGTGAAATCCCTTGGGAAATGGCGGACTTACACGAAGAAGTGCAAGATTTAGACTTGGAAGGGAAAGCAGTAGCCGCATTCGGTTCAGGAGATACATCCTACCTTTACTTCGCGAGAGCCGTTGACATTTTGGAAAAAACAATGCAACAACAAGGAGCTACTGTCATGCAGCCAGGATTAAAAATAGAAGGAATGCCCGAAAATGAAGAAGAGCAGCAATGCAAACAATTTGGCGTGAAATTTGCGGAAGGTTTAGTGAAAAATCTAAACAGGTGAATACTCGGTGTATTCACCTGTTTTTGGGTTTCTAAATTACCTTTAACTATTAACTGTCATAAAAACAAAAATACTAAGGAAATAATGACACCGCTTACAAAGAATACGATGAGGCAAAATCCCATAATATCTTTTGCTTTGAGTCCAGCGATTGCTAATGCTGGTAATGCCCAAAATGGTTGAATCATATTGGTCCAGACATCCCCCCATGCTACAGCCATACCAGTTTTCGACATGGATACTCCCATTCCTTGTGCAGCTTCTAACATAACAGGTGCTTGCACGGCCCATTGTCCACCACCGGATGGTACGAAGAAGTTAACAAGCCCTGCGCTCCAAAAGACAAGCATATGGAAAGTGTTCTCTGTAGAAATGGAAACGAAAGCTTCAGACAATACATTTGCTAAACCAGAGGAAACCATGATTCCCATTAATCCCGCATAAAAGGGGAACTGAATAATAATCCCACTTGAACTTTTCACAGCATTTCCTACTGCAGTTAAAAATTTCTTCGGAGTCTTATGGAATAAAATCCCTAAGAATAAAAAAGTAAAATTCACAATATCTAAGTTAATATTTAAGCCATTATTCTTTATGTAAAAAAATAGAAATGCCAGTCCAAGAAGACCTGTTAATAGTGATAAAATTCGACTATTCTCAAGACGATCGGCAGGTGTCACACTTGATGTTTCGATGGAGGCCGCTTGAAATGAATCTCTTTGTTCTAATAATGAGCGATCAATCACAATCGTTTCATCCTTTGGAGGTAGCATAAGCCGATTAACGAATGGAATGATCACAAAAAGTGCAACGACAATGACTAAATTATATACCGAGAAAATAGTTTCACTTGTTGGAACAATTCCAATAATATCTTCAGTAAAATGGTCTGGAGTTGCAATTGTTAGTGGAATAGACCCTGAAAGCCCCCCGTGCCAAAGCAGGAACCCACTGTAAGCACTTGCAATCAATAGCCGATAATCGACACCCTCTACTTTTTTAGCCAGCTCTTTTGCAAATAATGCTCCAATGACAAGACCGAATCCCCAATTGATCCAGCAGGCTATTAAAGAAATAACTGAAACGAGAATGATTGCTTGCCCTGGAGATTTTGGAATGCCTGCGAGACCACTTAGAATTTTATTAAAAAATGGACTGCTTGCTAATGTGTGCCCGGTAACAAGTATAAGTACCATCTGCATGGTGAACGCTAATAATCCCCAAAATCCACCGCCCCAATACTCAACCACTTGTGTTGGTGTACTATCTGTCAACACCAACGATAATCCGGCTACAAAAAAAGTAAGAATAATAACGAATAAAAATGGGTCAGGCAAATAGCGTTGCATTAATTTGTTCGACAATGAAATAAGTACTTTCAAATACAATTCCCCCTTAAGTATTATTTTGGAAACTCTAAAAATCCTACTATAAAACTAAATTTCCAGATTATTCAATCAATTCCTCTTTATATTTCTAGACAACTTTTTTCATATTATGACATTTTTACCTATTTTACTTTTTAAAAAACATGCGTAAATTCCCGTATTGATCATTAGTCGATTGATAAAGAATTTAAAGACGGGGCATTATATTGTTAGTTATCGGGATCAAGTTGCTTAAAAGGAAGTAGTGGTGTGATGAAAAGGAGATAATAAAACCACTTTTTTGACAAAAACTTAAAAGAAAATACATTATTTTTAAAAAATATTTTGAAAATTGTAACACCTGTGTTGTATAATAACAACAAGAGATAATTACATTCTGTTATATAACATAAACTAGGGGGGCAAACAATGGGGACAAATGCTTTAGAAAAAGAATTAATGCCAACAGGTACGGATGCTAATTTACAAAATTACGAAGAAGCCGTTCGAACAGCTGGTTGGGAAAAGGCTGCTGAGCACTTTACTTGGTTTAAAACAGGAAAAGTGAATATGGTGCATGAAGCAATTGATCGTCATGTGGAAGAAGGCAAGGGGGATAAAAAAGCTCTTCTTTATACGGATGGTGAACGGGAGGAAGAATATACTTATTCTGAATTGAGTAAGCTTTCATGCCAATTTGCGAATGGTCTACGTTCTAAAGGAATTGAAAAGGGTGATCGTGTCTTTATTTTTATGCCACGTAGTCCTGAATTATATATTTCGGTTTTAGGAATTCTTCGGATTGGAGCTATTGCTGGGCCATTATTTGAAGCTTTTATGGAAGAAGCGGTTAAAGATCGTTTGCAAGATAGTGGTGCGAAAGCGGTTGTAACCACTCCAGAATTATTATCCCGAATTCCTGTCGATGAATTACCGGATTTACAATTTGTGATCTTAGTCGGGGGCGATGAAAAAGGGGAGAACATCGTCACTTTCAATGGACTCATGAATGTTTCTGATGAGCATGTCATCGAATGGATGGAAAGAGAAGATGGAATGCTTCTTCATTACACTTCTGGTTCTACTGGAAAGCCAAAAGGAATTCTTCAAGTTCATGATGCGATGATCCACCAATATGTCGCTGGAAAATGGGTATATGATTTACATGAAGACGATGTTTATTGGTGTACAGCGGATCCCGGTTGGGTAACAGGGACATCTGCGGGAATGTGGTCTCCTTGGTTAAATGGTGTAACAAATGTTCTTCGCGGTGGTCGCTTTAAAGCGGAGGACTGGTATAAGACACTAGAAAAATTCAATGTTACGGTTTGGTTCAGTGCTCCTACAGCTTTTCGTATGTTAATGGCGAGTGGGAATGAACTACCGAAAAAATATGATATTTCAAAAGTACGACATATTTTATCTGCCGGTGAGCCATTGAACCCAGAGGTTATTCGTTGGGGAATGGACTCATTAAATCGTCGCATTCACGATAACTGGTGGATGACTGAAACAGGTTCATCGATTTGTGCGAACTTCCGTTGTAACCCGATTCGTCCAGGGTCTATGGGGAAACCTGTGCCAGGTATTACTATGACGATCATTGATGATGATGGCAATGAGCTTCCACCACGTCATATGGGGAACCTAGCGATTAAACCAAAATGGCCGGCGATGCTCCCTCAAGTATGGAATAACAAAGAGCGTTATGAGTCGTATTTCTTAAATGGATGGTTTGTCTCAGGGGACTCTGCCTACCGTGATGAGGACGGGTACTTCTGGTTTGAAGGTCGCGTTGATGACGTTATTAACACTTCTGGCGAGCGTGTTGGGCCATTCGAAGTGGAAAGTAAACTAGTAGAACATCCAGCTGTTGCAGAGGCAGGAGTTATCGGTGTACCAGATCCAGTTCGTGGAGAAGTCATTAAAGCCTTCATTACATTGCGAGAGGGCTATGAGGAAAGTGAAGAATTGATGGTAGAAATTCGCAATTTCGTCAAGACTCGCCTGGCAGCACATGCCGCACCTCGAATGTTTGAAGTGCGCGAAACAATGCCAAAAACACGTTCAGGAAAAATTATGCGCCGTGTCCTAAAGGCTTGGGAACTAGGACTACCAACAGGCGACCTTTCAACAATGGAAGATTAATATTCAAGACAAATACACCGGCGGTTACCGGTGTATTTGTCTTAAAAAGATTTAATATAATCTTTTAATAGAAACAGCAAAATAAGAATAACTGAAATGAATATCCACCTTTTCGATAGTTTTTATATTTTTTTCTGCTTAAGGGTCTTTTATTTTTCTGAGACAATAAAAAAGGGGCTGTCTCAAAAGTCCATTTTAATATGAATTTTGCCCAAATTAAAAACCCAAGAATGTTGATATGACAGCATTCTTGGGTTTTGCATTTTACCGATTTAGGCTTAGAAAACTACTTTTCGGACAGCCCCTTTGTGCGAAAGAATGTGATTTAGTTATTTACTTCTACTTTCTTATAGCCATCTACGACTAAATCCAATTTACCAGTGTGTGGTTCAATCACGAGTCCATGAACAGGAATATCATCAACCATAAGTGGGTGAGTTTTGATCATTTGAACACTATGTTTGATACTTTCTTCTACACTGTTAAAACCTTCTAACCATTGGTCAATGTCTATTCCGGCATTGCGCAATGTATCAATTGTCTCCGTTTTGACTCCTCTTTTAGCCATGTCTTCAATGATTTTCGCACTTTTTAATGAACTCATTCCACAGTCATGATGACCAACAACTAAAACTTCATCTGCTTGTAATTGGTAGACAGCGACCAAAATACTTCTCATAATACTTCCAAAAGGATGATTGACGATTGCTCCGGCATTGCGGACGATTTTAACATCCCCATTTTTAAAATTCATGGCCCGTGTAACTAATTCAACCAATCTCGTATCCATACAAGTCAAAATGACAACCTTTTTATCAGGAAACTTCGTAGTCGAATACTCTTCATATAACTTCTCATCCACAAACTTCTTATTATATTCCATAATCTCATTTAACAGACTCATAATAAAGCACCTCATTTTCCACTACGTTACTAGTGTTTTCTAAACTGTATAAATATTTTAACAAAAGAACAACAACCGGACAAGGCTATGCCGGAAGTGTAAATTTAAACCAGGTGCCAGGCACCCTCCAGAAAATGGAAATTCAATCAATTTACAATAGGGGTGTTGTGTTTTATAATGAGTAGGTCTGATGAAGTTGGGCTGTTTTGTAGAGGTTCAAGCCTTAACTCTCTGAAAAAATTATGGATTGTAATAGTATGTGCAAACCATATCCATTTTTTAGGGTGTGGTTTTATTTTTTATAATGCTGGGAGGTATGAGTGATGACAGGGAGAAAAGATGAGGAGTTAACGGATCTGTCGCTACTAGGGAATCAGGGGACAACATACCCGTTTGAATATACACCAAATGTATTAGAAACGTTTGATAATAAGCATCCAGATCGGGATTATTTTGTGAAATTTAATTGTCCGGAATTTACTAGTCTTTGTCCAAAGACTGGACAACCTGATTTTGCCACTATTTATATTAGCTATATTCCAGATATAAAAATGGTTGAAAGTAAATCATTGAAATTATATTTATTCAGTTTCCGAAATCATGGTGACTTCCATGAAGATTGCATGAATATTATAATGAACGATTTAATAGAACTGATGAATCCGCGTTACATTGAAGTATGGGGGAAATTTACTCCAAGAGGCGGAATTTCGATTGACCCGTATTGTAACTGGGGAAGACCTGGAACAAAATATGAAAAGATGGCCGATTATCGTCTTATGAATCATGATTTGTACCCTGAAAAAGTAGATAATCGATAAGATCATAGGCCCGCTCATTTTGAGAATTCGAGCGGGCGTTTTTTATCCCACTTAACCGGCAGAAAACCTACCCCTCAAAATGATTCGGACATAAAAAGACAGGTGGAGGATCACTGCCTAAAGGTCCGCGATCAGTTCAACTTAACATTCATTGGGGAGGAAGAAAATCCCTACTCTTTATAAATTATTATTTTGCTGTTCGATTTCCCCCCGACCAATCAATTCATTTGCTACTTCTAAATGACTATGCTCATTGACAGAATCTCCAGGGTAATATTCATTTATATCAGATGCAACCCCAGCTTGTGGTGTCTTTGGGATCATAGGGGATTCCTTTGAATGAAAATCCTTTTTCTTCATACCTTCAACTCCTTCTTCTCATAGTATGAAGCCGATGGAGGGAAGTTATGAGTAGGACTTCTATTAATTTTTTTGGATTAGTTTTCTATCTTACTTGGAGAGGGGATGTTCCTCGGTCGTTTGATCATTTCCCGAATGGATATGCCTATTTCCCTGAGAGATATGCACTAGTTCAAAGAGGAATTGCATATTTCCCGAAATATATGCTTATTTCCGGCAAATATATGAACTACTTCATAAGATAATTGCACTAGTTCGCTGAACGTCCTATATTCTCACTGAAAAAGGGTCTCTAATTTCATGAATTTACACTTTCACTTCTCCAATCCCCTCAAAAAACACAAAAAGAAACTTGGGTGGTTCCATAACCTATCCCAAGTTTTATTAATTTGTATGAAATTTTTAATATACATTAAAATATCTTGCATCTGGATGTGCGAAGACAATTGCTGATACTGATGCTTCTGGTTCCATCATATAGCCATCTGTTAAATGGACTCCGATTTCTTCTGGCTTTAATAATTTAAATAATTTTTCTTGGTCTTCTAAGTTAGGACAAGCTGGATAGCCAAAGGAGAAGCGTTGTCCTTGATATTTTGCTGCGAATCGATCTTTCATTGTAAAATCAGTGCTGTCTGGGAATCCCCAATGGTCGCGCATTTCCTGATGGATCCTTTCGGCAAAACCTTCTGCCAATTCTAGTGCCGTCGCTTGGATGGCATGACTTTGTAAAAACTCTCCCTGTTCTTTTAATGCTGTGGCTTTTTTTCGAACGTCAAAGCCTGCTGTAACAACGAAGAAGCCAACATAGTCCATTTCTCCGCTCTCTTTACTCTTTAAATAATCGGCTAAACAAAGGAATGGAGCTTTTTCCTGTCTAGGGAAGGTGAATCGTTCCATTTCCGTTTTTTCATCTTCTGGATCATAAATGATAACATCATCCCCATCGGATTGGGCAGGAAAAAATTGATACAGAGCCGCTGTTCGTAATTTTCCGGAATATAGAAAGGAATCGACCATTTCCTTCAAAGCAAGTGCACGGGAATCTTTCTCTGCTAACAGTTTATCTACCTTTCCCTTTAAGCCAAGGTGATGGCCAATTAAGGTTTGCAAATTAATATAAGGAGTTAAATGAGCAATTGAGTAATCACGCAATACCCGTTTTCTCATGTCTTGAGGTTTGAAAACCGGCACATCAGTTCGGACCGTTTTCTTCGGCTTCTCTAAGACCGCCACATGATTAGAAGATTTCATTGTTGCTCTATAAGCTTCCACTTCCTTCCGCTTTTGTTGTTGAGCGACTAATTCAGTTAAAAGCACTTGTTTTTCCTCTTTATTTTGTAAGCGATTCGCCAAAGATAATCCTTCCATGGCATCTTTCGCATATAAAACAGGACCTTCGTAATTGGTTGAAATCTTTGTTTCGGTAAACCGTCGAGATAGGGCGGCACCTCCGACCATCACGGGTACATCAATTTCAAACTGCTTAAAATCTTGGACTGTCAAGACCATTTGTTGAGCAGATTTTACAAGGAGACCTGAGAGACCAACGATATCTGGTTTTTCTCTTTCAATCGCCTGAATGAGTTCATTAGGTGATACCTTAATACCGAGATCCACGACAGTAAAACCGTTATTACTTAAAATAATATCCACTAAGTTTTTCCCGATATCATGTACATCGCCTTTTACAGTGGCTAAAATGATTTTTCCTTTTCCAGCATCATCTGTTTTTTCCATTAAAGGTTCTAGAAAGGCAACAGCTGCTTTCATGACTTCCGCACTTTGTAAAACTTCGGCAACGATCAGTTGGTTGTCGTTAAATAATCTACCGACTTCTGCCATCCCATCCATTAATGGGCCATTAATAATGTCTAATGGACTGTCAAAAATCGTTAACGCGTTCTTTAAATCGGGAATTAACCCTTCCTTCGTACCCTCCACAACATAATAGCTTAAGCGTTCTTCAACCGTTTTCGGTAATTCACTTTCTTTCTTTTCTTTCTTCTTATCACGATAAAAGTCGGCGAAAACCGCAAGCGATTCATCAGATGTTTTGAATAAAAGATCCTCCGCCATCTTAATTTCATCATCAGGGATAGAGGCAAAACGTTCTAATTTTTCCGTATTCACAATCGCGTAATCCAGTCCAGCCTGGGTACAGTGGTATAAGTAAACGGCATTTAATACTTCACGACCAACAGGAGGGAGACCGAATGAAACATTACTTACACCGAGAACGGTTAAACAGTTAGGCAGATGTTGTTTGATTAAACGAATCCCTTCTACTGTTTCAGTTGCAGAGCCGATATATTGCTCATCCCCAGTTCCGACAGGGAAGACGAGCGGGTCAAAAATTAAATCTTCTGGTTCCATTCCCCATTTATGAACAAGTAAGTCATGGGAGCGTTTCGCAACTTCTAGTTTCCGTTCACGTGTCACAGCCATTCCGGTTTCATCAATTGTTCCGACGACGACGGCAGCTCCATATTTTTTTACGATCGGGATGACTTTTTCAAATCGTTCTTCGCCATCTTCTAAATTAATAGAGTTAATAATCGCTTTCCCTTGTGAGAATTTCAATGCTTCTTCGATTACCTTCTCATCTGTAGAGTCAATGACAAGTGGAACTTTCACTTTTTTCACGACTTCCTGGATGAACTGGCTCATATCATGAAGTTCATCGCGATCAGGGTTGGCTAAGCATACATCGATGACATGCGCACCGCCTTTTACTTGAGCACGTGCAACTTCTGCTGCTTCTTCATATTTTTCTTCGATGATGAGTCGTTTAAATTTCCGCGATCCGATGACATTGGTTCTTTCTCCGATAAATAATGGTCTCATTGAATCATCGTAAAGAAGCGGTTCAATACCGGAAACTGCATGTCCATGTGGCTTTTTTTGCGGAACACGAGGTGGATATTGACTTACGACTTCTCGAATGGCGCGAATATGTTCAGGTGTCGTTCCACAACAGCCACCGACAATATTTAACCAACCTTTCTTGGCAAACCCTTCAATTTTTTTCGCTAATGATTCGGGGGATTCATGATAACAGCCCTCTTCATCTGGAAGACCTGCATTTGGATAGCAACTCACAAATCCTTTTGATAAATCAGAGAGTGAGCGGAGGTGGTCCGTCATAAATTCTGGTCCAGTCGCACAGTTTAAGCCAACAGATAAAGGTTTCATATGCTCAACGGATAAATAAAAGGATTCGATATTTTGTCCCGCTAATGTCGTTCCCATTGGCTCAATAGTCCCTGAGATCATGATAGGGACTTTCTTACCTGTTTTTTCAAAAGCTCTTTCAATCCCAATGAATCCCGCTTTAACATTGAGCATGTCTTGGCTCGTTTCAAGTAAAAGTAAGTCACATCCGCCATCGATCAACGCTTTCGCTTGGATTTCAAAATTTTGACTTAATGTATCAAAATCAATCCCACCCGTCACCGACAAGGTTTTGGTAGTGGGCCCCATTGCCCCTGCAACAAACCGAGGGTGGTTAGGAGTTGAATATTGAGAAGTGCAATATTTGGCAATTTCAACCGCTTTTTTATTGATTTCATAGGCTTGGTCACCTAGACCATATTCATTTAATACGATGGGAGTACCACCAAACGTATTTGTTTCAATAATGTCAGCACCGGCCTCTAAATATGCCATATGAATTTTCTCGAGTGTTTTGGGTGAAGTGATGTTCAAATATTCATTGCAGCCATCATATTCCTCACCGCCAAAGTCCTCTGGAGAAAGATCGGCTTGTTGTAGCATTGTTCCCATTGCACCGTCAATAATTAATATTCGCGATTGTAGTTCTTTCTCAATTAAATGTTGAATGGACATGGACAATCCCTCTTTCTAACTTTTTGGCATCTAGCTCATGGATGTATGTGACCAATTCTTCCGTCATATCATACCGAAGAAATGGAGTGATTAAATAAATCCCGTGGAAAAGTTCGTGAGCTGTATTAATTAATTCTTTGGCAATCGAAATTCCTTCTTGATGTGACCGCGTTTTGTCATTTTCACAAGCTTTCATCCGGTTAAGTGTTTCTTCGGAAAGTTTAATCCCGGGCACTTCGTTATGCAAAAATTCCGCATTTTGTGAACTTGTTAATGGCATAATTCCGATATAAATTGGAGTGGATAAATGCTTAGTTTTTTCATGGATTTCAATAATTTTTTCTTTCGTAAAAACAGGCTGGCTGATAAAGTAATCGGCCCCAAACCCAATTTTCTTTTCCAATCGTTTGACTGCTCGATCTAAAATGCGAACATTTGGATTAAAGGCAGCGGCAACTGAAAAATTTGTTTTTACTTTTAATGATTTCCCTGAAAAAGAAATCCCTTCATTCAATTGTTTGATTAGCTGGATGAATTCCAGACTAGAAACGTCATAAACAGAAGTGGCTCCTGGAAAATCCCCGACCTTTGTTGGATCTCCCGTAACAGCCAAAATATCATGAAGACCTAAAGTATGTAATCCCATTAGATGAGATTGTAGGCCAATTAAATTTCGGTCACGACAAGTGATGTGGACAAGCGGACGGATTTGATCATTTGACTTTAATAAAGTTGCCATCGCCATGTTGCTAATTCTTGGGGATGCAAGGGAGTTATCGGCCATCGTAATCGCATCAATTCCCGCTTCTTGTAAACATTTTGCTCCTTCAAAAAAAGATGTGGTGTCTAAATGTTTCGGTGTATCCAATTCAACGATGATAGAACGTTCATTTTTCGCTTTCTCATGGAGGGGAGGCACTGTCGATATTTTTCTGGATTTCACCAAAATTGGTGTTTTCTCTTTTACCTGCTTTTCTGTAATCGGATGTAACCCCTGTAAGGCTTTTTTCGCCGCAGCGATATGTTTCGGTGTAGTCCCGCAACATCCGCCAATAAGACGAGCACCTTCATTTCTTAGTTTAACAGTAGCCTTTCCAAAATAGTCAGCTTCTGATTCATAGACAATCCTGTCATCGACCACATCCAGAAGGCTTGCATTCGGATAAGCAGATAAGAAAGCTTTCTTTGGTAGGGCGACTTCTTCCAATGCTAGAATTGTATGATGTGGACCTAGTCGGCAGTTAACGCCAACGACATCCGCCCCCAAAGCTTCTAACTGGCATAAAGCGTCGTTTAATGGCAACCCATTTTGTAGCACACCTGGTTCATGCATCGACACTTGAGCGATGATGGGGAGATCGGTCATTTTCCGAGCTGTATGCACAACCGTTGTAATTTCCTCTAAATCATAATATGTTTCCAATAGAAGGCCGTCGATATCTTCGCTAAGTAAACTTTCGGCTTGTTCGCAAAAGGCGACCACAATCTCTTGAAGAGTAGCATCACTTTTTCGAACACCTCGAATGCCACCAATCGTCCCAAGAACGAATGTGTCATTCAATCCAGCTGCTTGCTTTGCAATTTGAACCGCTGCTTTATTTATTTTTTCTCTCTTATTTTCCAATCCGTAACGAGCTAATTTTAACGAGTTTGCACTATACGTATTCGTTTGGATGACATCCGCTCCTGCTTGAATATAATCTTGGTGAATCCGTCTAATGACGTCGGGCTGTGTTAAGTTTAATTCTTCATAACAAAAGTCAATCCCATATGAATAAAGGAGAGTACCGATTGCGCCATCAGCAGTAAGCACTTCCTCTTTTAGTCGATCCAATAGATTCAATCTCAGTCACTCCTTTTTCCAGATTTCAATAATAAAAAAAAGCCTTCTATAATAAGAAGGCTTGATTGGCTGTAATCATTTCCTCCTTATCTTCCAAACTACGATTGTTGTAGTTTGCTGGATTTAGCACCTGACCAATTGGCTGGTTGCTGAGGTTTCTTTGGGCCAGTCCCTCCACCTCTCTGGATAAGAACAACAATATTAATTTTGACTATAATCATATGCTATCTAGGATTAATCGTCAAGGTGTAATTTGAAATTTCTGAAATATCTTTATAAACCCCTTTTACTTCCTATCGGTTAACAGTATTTACAGAATTAGTTTTTCAAGGAGAAATCTTCTTGTATATCTTGAAAATTCAGGCTATTTAAAAGGGATTGATGAAACATGAAAAGACGTACTATACTATGTGTATATTTGAAATTCAGGGAAGTGCCAACTAAAGGCCCTCCTATTTCTTTGCAAAAGGCTTATTTTGTTCCTTTATTGAATCATAGCAGATTGTGATGGATCATCGGCGGAAAAATCAGATGGAACTTATTGTGAAACATCGTATTTTTTCCTGAAATCAACCATCTTTTAAAAAAAGTCATCGAGAAAGGAGGACATAAAAGATGAATCAGTTTCGCTATTCGTTATTTGTTTTGATTGGGGCATGTAGTTATGGGATCCATGCCTCTATTGTAAAACTGACGATTGCAGCCGGATTTACAGTCGGTCAAGTGACAGGAAGCCAGTACCTTTTTGGACTTGCCATGTTGATGGCTGTTTATTTTTTTACAAAAAGAGTAAAAATGAGTTGGAAGGATGTCAGTTCTTTAATGACGGTCGGGTTATTGCTTAGTGCGACGGGGATTTTTTATGGATTGAGTTTAGCAAGGGTACCGGCGTCGATTGCAGTTGTGATGTTATTCCAATTTACGTGGATTGGAATCTTAATTGAAGCGATTTATCATCGAGCAATGCCATCCAACCAGAAATTGATTTCTGTTGTTTTTTTATGGGCTGGAACATTGTTAGCTGGTGGAGTTGGTTCGACGAATTTTCAATGGGGAGAACATTTGGATGGTGTCGTATATGGGTTGCTTGCGGCGATCACGTTTGCACTGTTTATTTTTTACAGTGGGAAAGTAGCACCTGGTGTACCGACGATTCAACGAAGTGTTTTTATTACAAGCGGGGGGCTCCTTCTCGTTCTTTTCTATGTTTCACCGATCTTGATTGTAGATGGGGTCTTGACTACTGGATTATGGAAATATGGCCTATTATTAGGGATATTCGGAACGATCCTGCCAGTTGTCTTCTTCGCGATTGGAACACCTAAGATTGATTCAGGATTAGCGACGATTGTAGGGGCAGCTGAGCTTCCAGCAGCTATTGTCGCAGCTTTATTTATTTTGGGGGAAGCAGTTTCCTTCCTACAAATGACCGGAATCATGATTATCCTTATTGGGATTGCTATTCCACAAATTCATTTTCCAACCCATCGTCCGAAACGATCATTTTCAAGATAATAAATCATCCATCCTCATTGGCTAGTCCGATGGGGATTTTGCTTTTATTCTCAGAAAGATGGATATATAGGAAAAGAAGCGCCAGGTGATTAAAAAAAAGACTGCTTCACCTTTTGAAATAATCGGAAATAATATTTAAACTCGTCAAATAAAAGATGATCATGCTCAGAAAAATCAAAAGCGGTCAAAAATTGAGCTAATACATCTTCCTCAACATGATCAAGCATGGCGGAAATTTCAATCGGCCCCCTCAAAGAATCGTATAAATGGCCGCAATTACAAGTGTGAAATGTATAAGCGATTTGTTGTTCAGTCATCGATGAATCCTCCTTTGGTCTTATTATGTCCAAAAATACGGAGTTTTAACTTGATTATTCCATATAGGGGAAAAATGGGGGGCGGATTAGATAAATATGCAAGGAAATAGTCAAATGCCAGCGAACTAACGTCTCGAAATGTTCGGCGAAGAGGTGCACGGTGCAAATATCGTTAGAAGAAGCGCATAAAATCTCTGGAAATAGGCATATATGCTGGGAAATGGGCAAATCCGCATAGAACAAGTGCAAAAGCCCTCGGGAAATCATCAAATATCATTGGGAAATAAGCAAAACCCCGTGAGCAAGCCTCACAGCGATTAAAAAGTAATGTTCGGATGGGAGGTGCAAATATTGTGAGAAGAAGTGCATAAAATCACGGGAAATAAGCATATACACTGGGAAATGAGCAAATCCGCATAGAATAAGTGCAAAAGCCCTTGGGAAATCATCAAATATCATTGGGAAATAAGCAAAACCCCGTGAGCAAGCCTCACAGCGATTAAAAAGTAATGTTCGGATGGGAGGTGCAAATATTGTGAGAAGAAGTGCATAAAATCACGGGAAATAGGCATATATGCTGGGAAATGGGCAAATCCGCATAGAACAAGCGCAAAAGCCCTTGGGAAATCATCAAATATCATTTGGAAATAAGCAAAACCCCGTGAGCAAACCTCACAGCGATTAAAAAGTAATGTTCGGATGGGAGGTGCAAATATTGTGAGAAGAAGTGCATAAAATCACGGGAAATAAGCATATACACTGGGAAATGAGCAAATCCGCATAGAATAAGTGCAAAAGCCCTCGGGAAATCATCAAAAGCCTAAGGGAAATATGCAAATCCCTTAAACGAGCACCGGTATTTTTTAAATAAAAAAGCAAGTCCGCATGTAAGCGACTTGCTATCGTAAGGCTTTTTGTAATTTATTAATGATATTTAAGGATCGTCCTGTACCAATTACAACCGATTCTAGAGGGTTGGGGGCTAGGTGAACGGGAACAATGATTTCTTGACTTAACCACTCTTGCATTCCTTGCAGAAGTGAGCCACCGCCTGTTAATATAACACCTCGGTCAACAATATCACCACTTAATTCTGGTGGGGAATTTTCCAGTGTAACTCGTATCGTTTCTAACACTTGGAGTAGAGATTCTTTTAATGCCCCTTGAATTTCCTTAGAGTGAATCGAGATCGTTTTTGGCAAACCTGTCACAAGGTCACGACCGCGAACATCCATCTTTTTTACATCGTGGTCGATAAGAGCCATGCCGATTTCTATCTTCACTTGTTCAGCTGTTCGTTCGCCAATTAATAGATTATATTGCTTCCGGATGTATTGAATAATATCTTCATCCATCCGGTCACCGCCTACCCGAATGGAGTTGCAGGATACAACACCTCCATAGGAGATGATGGCTACTTCTGTTGTTCCGCCTCCAATATCGACAATCACATTTGCAATGGGTTCTTCGACAGGCAAATCTGCTCCGATCGCAGCTGCAACAGGTTCTTCAATTAAATGTACGGTTTTTGCACCAAAGCTTTTAATGGCATCATGGATCGCCCGTTTTTCTACAGAAGTTGCTCCAGACGGGGTACATACCACAACATTTGGTTTTCTAATGGAAAATCCTAATGCTTTCCCAGCCTTCTTCATCACGTCTTTTAGCATTTCAGCTGTCATATCAAAATCTGCGATGACACCATCTCTTAATGGTCTTAATGCTGTAACTTTCCCAGGAGTTTTTCCAATCATGTTTTTCGCCTCAAGTCCGGTTGCTAACACTTTCATGGTCGCTGTATCAATTGCAACTACAGCAGGCTCATTAATTACAATTCCTTTATTTTTACTATAGACGAGCAAGTTTGCTGTACCTAAGTCAATTCCAATTTCAGTTTGTGAGAACATATAGCTTCCTCCAAATTAATTTCCTTCTTATACTTGTCCTATCTAGTATAAGAGGGGGAAATTAGGAATGTATATGGATAGAATGTACCATAAGATTTTTGTTACAAAATTCAACAATATATTACAGTAAGCTATCCATTGTTCTAACGGTAGTTTTAATAAAAAACAGGCCAAAATCATCAACATGATGTTAACGAAATTTAATCTTTGTAAAGAGAAAAGTTTCCAATGGCTAATGTTTATGCTCCAATTAGGTAATTGGGGTTAGATCATTCTAGTTAGATAAGGATAAGCTAAAATGACCGGCATGACCGTAAAAAGATGGGGAACCTGTGTTTTATACATCAAAAAATACGCCAAAGAGGCGTATTTTTTTTGTGAAAAGTGGATTTGTCCCGCCTCGATGGGCAGTAAAACCTCCACTTAATGAAGTTTTACATTATAATTTTGAGAAAAATTGAGCAAGTTCTTGGCTGTGTTTTTTTCTAGCTTTCCGATGTTCCGCACGATTATTAGCTGTTTCATTCAACCATTTTTCTTCTTCAGACTCTGGAACGACTTCAGGGATCACAGTTGGTCTTCCATTTTCGTCAAGAGCGACAAAAGTTAAAAACGAAATAGCTGCCACGTCTTTGTCCCCTGTTAGTAAATTTTCCGAAGTTACTTTTACGAATACTTCCATACTTGTACGACCAGTGTAGGAAACCATCGCTTCTAAAGTAACAGCATCTCCAACGCGGATTGGTTTTAAAAAGTCAACGGAGTCAGTAGAAGCTGTAACAACTGGTTTTCTTGCTAGTTTCGTCGCTGTAATGGATGCGATATCATCTATATAGGCCATTAGTTTCCCACCAAAAAGGGTCCCATGTTGATTTGTATCTGGCGGTAAAACATAGCTTGTTTTGACCGAAAGGGTATCACGCATTAATCTAGTTTCTCTCATTTACTTTCACCTCTAAAGTTGTCTCTGCTTAACGAAGTAAGCTATTCATAAAAGCTGAAAAGTTCCCGCCGCAGATTGATTACATGACTATTGTACACTATTTACTTTGTACAAACGAAAAAAAAGTACTCAAAATAAAAAGACGAAAGTTTTAGACTTTTTGAAAGGGGTTCATCTTGTTCCTATGGTTATTCTTGGATAGGTATTTTCAATAAATAGTAAAAAATCAGAAAATGATATTGTATTTTCATTCTGTTTGATGTATAAATATTAAATAAGGTGAATTGTTTTGAAGGGGAGAACAATAATGAACGGAATGATGATGTTAGAAACTGGGGAAAGCTATCCCTGTAAATGTGAACATATGGAAGACCTTGAGGTAAACGGAGAGCTGATCTTTTATACAGGAATGACTGGATATGAGGATGCACTATTCGATCCACAATATAAAGGGAAATATCTTATTTTTTCTAATCCTTTAATTGGTATACGTGGGATTGCAAATTCATTAAAGGATGTCCCCCCTACAGTGGCGGGGGTGATCGTGTATCAAATTTGGAATAAGTCTTTTCCGATGGATACTTTTTTACCTTTGAAGGAGTATTTATCTAAGTGGAGGATTCCATTATTCATTGAAGTAGACACAAGGTCACTTATTCAATCCATTTGTCAATCGAATGGAACTACTTTCAAATTTATCGTTGAGGAAAAAGTGAAATAGGGCGATCGTCACGAAGGGGGCACTTAATATGACAAAGCGTTTAAATGTAAAGAAAATATTAGTCATCGGCTCGGGACCGATCGTCATCGGGCAGGCGGCAGAATTCGATTATGCTGGAACACAGGCATGCATGGCACTGAAGGAAGATGGTTACGAAGTCATTCTTGTGAATAATAATCCAGCGACCATTATGACAGATGAAATCTTTGCGGATGCCATCTACTGTGAACCGTTAACAGTAGAAACGGTGGAGAAAATTATCCAAAAGGAACGACCAGATGCCTTACTTGCAACATTTGGTGGGCAAACTGGATTGAATTTAGCAAAACAATTGTCTGAACAAGGGATTGTTCAAAAGTATGGCGTAAAGGTGATTGGAACATCCATTGATTCTATTCAAAAAGGAGAGGACCGCAGCCTTTTCCGACAGTTGATGGTTGAAATCGGAGAGCCTGTTCCAGAAAGCTCGATCGTTTCAACAGCGGAAGAAGCAATCGCTTTTGCGAATGATATTGGATATCCCGTTATCATTCGACCAGCCTATACGTTAGGAGGAACTGGTGGTGGATTTGCTCATAATGAAGTTGAATTAAAGGGGAAAGTGGAGAAAGGATTAAAGGAGAGCCCAATCCATCAATGTTTAATTGAGAGAAGTATTGCAGGGTGGAAAGAAGTTGAATATGAAGTAATGCGTGATGCGAGTGGCACATGTATTACGATTTGCAATATGGAAAATATCGATCCAGTTGGAATTCACACAGGAGATTCGATCGTTGTTGCCCCTGTTCAAACGTTAACCCATGAAGAACAAATGATGCTAAAAACATCTGCCATTAAAATTATCTCGGCTTTGGAGATTATTGGGGGATGTAACATCCAATTTGCTCTCCATCCAGACAATCAGCAGTATTATTTAATTGAAGTGAACCCCCGTGTCAGTCGATCTTCAGCACTTGCATCAAAAGCGACTGGTTACCCAATTGCTTGGATTGCGGCAAAACTTTCAACAGGTTGGATGTTAGATCAACTGAAAAATCCAGTCACTCAGTCAACGTTTGCTCATATTGAACCAACGATTGATTATATTGCATTGAAATTCCCGCGCTGGCCTTTTGATAAATTCCAACAAGTGGATCGTAAATTAACGACACAAATGAAGGCGACAGGGGAGATCATGGCGGTTGACCGCACGTTTGAAAGAGCCATTCAAAAAGCAGTTGTTTCACTTGAAGGTGATCAACAAGGATTAATTTTACCTGAGCTAAAAGGATGGTCTAAAGAACAATTGTTAGACATCATCGTAGAAGCAGATGATCGCCGTTTTTTTGCCCTTTTAGAAATGCTACGCAAAGGAGAGTCTGTTGAATTCCTTCATAGTCAAACAAAAATCGATCTGTTTTTCTTAAATGTCATGAAAAGCTTAATCGATTTAGAACGAGAAATAAGTGGTCTTAGTCTCCAAGAGGTTTCGAAAGAGCAGCTTTTTCATTGGAAACAAAAAGGTTTCTCAGATGAGGCCATCGCTGCTTTATTAAGTGCGAAATCAATAGACGTTACAGCGAAGCGGAAAGAATTTGGAATTATTCCAAGCTATAAAAATATTGATACATGTGCAGGCCTACACCCGTCAGCTTCTCATTATTATTATTCCACTTATGGTGGTAAGAACGAGCAAGCGAAGTCTGATAAGGAGAAGGTACTCATTATTGGTAGTGGTCCAATTCGGATCGGGCAGGGAATTGAGTTTGACTACTGCTCAGTCCATGGAGTGATGGAGTTAAAAGAAGCAGGCTATGAAACGATTATGATTAATAATAACCCTGAAACGGTGAGTACTGATTTTGTGACAGCCGACCGTCTTTACTTTGAACCTTTAACACTTGAATCTGTAATGGATGTTATTGAGGCAGAAGGAGTAGACAAAGTCATCGTACAATTAGGGGGACAAACGGCCATTTCACTAGCACATGATCTAGAACGTGCCGGATTAGATCTTCTCGGTACGACTGGGGAATTGATCGATTTATTAGAGGATCGCCAATTGTTCTATCAACTTTTAGATGAACTGAAAATACCGCATATTGAAGGGGATATCGCTGAATCGTATGAGGATTTAATGGGGATAACGGAAAAAATACCATTTCCGATTTTGATTCGTCCATCATATGTCATCGGTGGGAAAGGGATGCACCGCTTTTATTCGAAAGAAAGCTTCGAGCAGTGGTTGAATAGCTATGATAAGATCCAATATCCAGTATTAGTGGATCGATATTTACCTGGAAAAGAAGTGGAAGCAGATATTTTATGTGATGGGGAACAGGTTTCCATGCCAGCAATCATTGAACATATTGAAAAAGCCGGCATTCATTCTGGAGACAGTATGGCGATCCTCCCAGCTGTCAGTTTAAAAAAGGACGAAGAGCAGAAAATATTTGAATATGCACAAAAGCTTGTAAAGAAATTGTCCTATAAAGGAATTATGAACATTCAATATGTTCTATATGACGGAGTTGTTTACGTATTAGAGGTGAACCCACGGGCAAGCCGAACTGTGCCTCTCGTTAGTAAAGTGTGCGGGATGAATGCGGCACGTGAATCTGTTTTACTGATGACGGGGAAGAAACAACTGCCCATAGCGTCGATGCCCATTTTCTCGCATGAAACGGATGGAAATTACGCAGTAAAATATCCAGTGTTCTCAAATTTTGCTTTGCAAGGTTTGGATACATTAGTAGGTCCAGAAATGAAAGCAACTGGAGAAGGGATCGCCTTCGGGAAAACTGTTGAAGAAGCTTTACACAAGATCTTTTTACCACAAAAAAATAAGAAACCATACGGGAAGGAATTGTATTGTTTAACCGATGAGATAGATAAAGAACTGTTGAAGAATGCGGAACATGCAGGATTAGCCGTCGTAACGGACGTTAAGATAAAAGAGTGGACTAAGAAAGAAGAAGCGTTTGTATTTTATGCCCCTTGCGAAGATGAGAAGAGCAAAGTAGAACGGATGATTGCAGAGCAAAGTAGAATGCTCACATTTACAGAGAAAGAATCTCTAATGGCCTTTCTATCAAGTCTGCATGTAACAGGATATGAAGTGGCCCCACTACAACAATGGAAAATGAAAAAACCTGAGGTGATGAAACTATGACAACGGCGCAAAATGTAAAGGAACTAACTTTAAAAGGGAAGGATTTATTAACATTACTAGATTATTCAATTGAAGATGTAAAAAACCTAATCTATCTAGCTGCTGATATGAAAAAGAATCCTGAAAAATATCAAGACAGTTTAAAAGGGCAAATTCTTGGAATGATTTTCGAGAAAAACTCAACTCGTACAAGAGTTTCATTTGAAGCGGCAATGCTCCAGCTAGGAGGACATGGGATCTTTTTAAGCAGCCATGATACACAACTCGGTCGCGGGGAAACTATTGAAGATACAGGGAAGGTATTATCAGGATATTTAGACGGAATTATGATCCGCACACATGGTCATTCTAGAATTGAGGCAATTGCGGAAGCAGCGACTGTCCCAGTGATCAACGGATTAACGGATTTATATCATCCTTGTCAAGCATTGGCAGATCTATTAACCGTGTATGAAGTAAAGGGATCATTTAAAGGAAAGAAAATCGTTTATGTTGGGGATGGAAATAATGTCGCGCATTCATTAATGATTGGCGCTGCCATGGTTGGAATGGATGTTGCTGTGTCTACACCAGAAGGATATGAACCGAATGAAGAAATCGTGAAGAAGGCACAAAAGATCGGCGAAGAAACAGGTGCAACGGTGGAAGTAATCGGTAACCCAGATGAAGCTGTCGTTGGAGCGGATGTCATTTATACTGATGTATGGACGAGTATGGGACAAGAGGAAGAACAAGAGAAACGTTTACAATCATTTGCTAACTATCAAGTAAATGAAAGCCTCATGTCGAAAGCAAAGCCAGATTGCACTTTTATGCATTGTTTGCCAGCTCATCGTGGTGAAGAAGTGTCAGCTGAAGTGATGGATGGATCCGCATCTGTCGTATTCCAAGAGGCGGAAAATCGCCTTCATGCTCAAAAAGCGGTGTTATATTGCTTAATGAAAAAGTAGTTTATTAAATTCTTAATAGTTGTGGCTCCTTGCTGCTTCCATGTCAACTGCTCATCCTCTCTATCGTAATGAATAGGACAGAAGGGATGGGCAGTTGCTTGTTATAGTAGGGAAACCACTTCTGTTGATAGAAATTAGGTTAAGAGCAAGTACCAAATAGTAGACAGGGCCAACGATGTCATCAATAAAGCGATAAGTGGACGTAGCGCTTTTCGTTTCATTTCTTGAAAACTAACATTTAGGCCTAGCCCTGTCATGGCCATCGTTAATAAAAATGTTCCCATGGTAGAAATCAAATCTATCGAATGTTCGGAAATCACCCCATGCTCCATTCCAAATGTCCCAATGAAACTCGTTAACAAGAAACCTAGTAAAAACCACGGGAAAGGGATCTTCGATTGAATTTTCTCTTTTTTTGTTCTTCTTTTCATCCAAAATACAAGGATAAAACAAACGGGAATTAATAATAATACCCGGCTAAGCTTGGCTAACAATGCCATTGTTAGTGCATCATCCCCACCTGCTGCTCCGGCTAAAGCTACATGTGCAATTTCGTGCAAACTAATCCCTGACCATTCCCCATATGAAACTAGTGAAAGCCCGGAATGGGGAAGTATGGCTGTATACCCTAATGCGAAAATGGTTCCAATCAAAGCAATCATGCCCACACTTATTGCTGTATCTTCATCTTTTGATTGAATAATGGGGGAAGCAGCAGCGATCGCCGCGGCCCCACAAATTCCCGTTCCAATTCCAAGTAGTAAAGAAATCATTGGATCCGCTTTTAACCATTTAGCGATCAGCATCGTAACCGCAATGGAAAAAATGATTGTTAATATGCCTTTTCCAAGAAGGCCAAGACCATCATTGAATACGAGGTAAATATTTAATTTAAAGCCATATAAAACAATAGCAAATCTCAAGATAAATTTTCCTACAAACTCGATTCCAGTTCGGAGTTTTTCCGGATATCCAAACAACTGTCGATAAAGAATAGCTAGAAGAATGGCGCAGGCCATCGCCCCGATTTTACCGAAAAAAGGCAAGAGGGAAAGCGCTGTTCCAACTAAGGCAATGAAAGTTGTAAACCCAACTCCCCCCCAGAAAAATCGGTCTGACAACTTCTGTTTCATTTGCTCCATTGTTGTAGCCTCCAATCCTTATATTCACCATATCGCAATCACTGATATAATAGAAATTAATCATTTTTATATTTACGATAAGTAATTACTTATAGTGGAGGAGTAAAGTGGAACAAAAGCTGAAGGTGTTTTTAACAGTAGCGAACCATTTGAATTTTTCTCGAGCGGCTGAAGAACTTTACATTACCCAACCTGCAGTCAGTCAATATGTAAAGGCTTTAGAGGATGAGCTTCAGATCAAACTAATCGAAAGAACGAATAAAACAGTCAGATTGACGAAAGCAGGAAGCATTGTTGCCTTTTATTCTGAAGAGATTGAGATGTTGTATCAAAAGATGCACCAAGCCATTGAAGATTTAACAAGTGAGGTGGCTGGGGATTTATCCATTGGGGCAAGTTATTCATTTGGAGAATATATTTTGCCCCATATACTTGCTCCATTTCTCGCCACATTCCCAAAGGTGAAGCCGAACATTTCTATTGGGAACACCCACGATATTGTTGAAAAACTTATGAAGCATGAAATTGATTTAGGAATTGTGGAGGGAAGTGTTTCTCAAAGTAAAGTTAAGCTGGAGAAAATTGCAACCGATACAATGTACATCATTGGAGGGAAGGGGTGGAAAAATCAAACAGATGCCGAAACCCTTGAAGAAGAGGCATGGATCGTACGGGAAAAAGGCTCAGGGACACGTGAAGCGGTCGAATTATTTTTTGAAAAATATAATTTAAAACCGAAGAAATTATTAGAATTTGGAAGTACACAAATTATTAAGGAATCGGTTGAAGCAGGACTTGGAATTTCGCTATTGTCTAAATGGACCGTTAGAAAGGAAGTCGAGCTTAATAGATTACAAATGATTGGAAAAGAACAATATTATTACAATCGTGACTTTTTCGCAGTTACATCGAACTACCCATTCACAACGAAAGCGATTACGACATTTTTGCAATTTCTCCGTACTTTTTTTGAAAAAACGGACCAAGAATAGAAGGAACTTTTACGGCGACCTGTCTCCTAGTGCTTGTGGTCAAAAACGGATCCTATAAAGAAACCGTGTTATCTTTGGGAGCATGACTATTTGTTTGCCGGCACTGAACAGTCGCCTCCGTTTTTTTTGCCCCATTGAAAAAACGAAAAAGATATTGATAATCATTATCATCATATGTATAATAATTAACAGTTATTGATAAAAAGTATCAATTATACACGTACATAAAGGGGTCTTTAGACATGAGTAAATTACCATGGAATGTATTTTCCAAAGTGGCTGTAGTTTCAGCCCTATTTCTTGCTGGCTGTGGAGCGGACCAAGCCAAAGATGAGAAGAAATCAGAAAAAGAGACAGCGAAGGCATCTGTCAAGGTAACCGATTATACCTTTGATACAGCAGCCAATATGTTCGCTTATAGTGAATTTGAACTCTCTGGTGAACCATTAGCTGAAGGATTAGGATTAGATTTAGATGTGTTAGATCCACAAAAAGTCAATAAGCCAACGAAATTTGATTATACGGCGGGAATTGAATCTTATGAATACTCGGAAGAAGCAATGTATGAAGTAGTCGAGAAATCTGGTTTCGGTCTTCATCTTGTTCATGGTCCTGCGATCCAACAATTGGCGAAGAAGCAGGGAAAACAACCAGAACAATTGCTTGGGGAAAGATTTTATTCTTTAGCTGATGCGGTTGGCTATCCTCGTGAAGAAATTTTCTCAAATATGTATCCAACATTTATGGAATACTCCAAAGGTGATCCACATTATGCTCAAAAGGTTGATACGAAAAAATATGCAGAAAATGACGATGGAACTTATGTACCTAAATATCAAGTAAACTTTGAATCTCTTCGTTGGGATCGCGATAAAATGGAAAAAGCACTTGTCCCCTCTGCTTACGGAAGTGTTTTCTTAAAACAAGCACTTTGGGCGGGTGACTTCCTAGGTGGTTTCCATACAGTCGATGGGGATGAGGAGCTTGCAGGAGAAACACCAAAAGATGATGAAGATCAAAACATTGCACTTGGAGTGAGTTCTGCGGATGGTATGCAAGGGATGATTTTAACGGAAGAGATTTGGAATAAGCTTCTATATATTCGTAATCACTTATTCTATGATTCTAAAACAAATCAATTACAGGCAGCAAAAATGGGAGTAAACTATGACCCTGCTAAAGGACTTGTCTATTTACCACATCAAATTGCTGTTACAGAAGACGGGAATGAGGCAGCTGCCATGGCGAAACAGCTGAAGGTAACCGATGCGAAAAGTGTCCTAAATGATCAATGGCTCATGCTTTGGCCATCTGCAGAATTTTTTGGAATGACAGATCAACGTCCTGAAAATAAAAATGTTGCTCCATCTTTCCAAGCGTTATTTGACGGGGATCCTTTCCCACAGGGAGCAGGGGAAAATATTGATTCAAATGCAAATAATGACATTACAGCAGATGATCCGTACTCGGTCAATCGTGACATTATGCTTCACGTATTTAAAAACATCCGTGCGATGCATTTTAATAACAAAGAGGGTGTCTTTGTTCACGAACATGATGGCAAGCAACAAGGGACATATGTGGACACATTTGAAGCGGGCTATACGATGGAAGCATTGCGGATTTTCCAACGTGCGATTGATGGATTGCCTGTTGGGTATGCAAGTGGAGAAGCAGCAAAAGGTTTAGAAACGGAAGAAGGAAAACTTGCGATTGACATGATTCGTAAGCAGGCGGATTTTATGTTGACTCATCTTGTTCAAAAAGATGGATTAGTAGCAAGTGGCTATGAAATTGGAAAAGGTGTCAAGGATGAAGTTACACTAAAAGCTCAACTCGGTGCCATTCGTGGTTTAACGGCCGCATTCTTAGCAACGGAAGACGAGAAATATCGGGAAGCAGCTCGCGAGTTGTATGTTTCTATGGAAAAAGAATTTTACGATAAAGAGTTAAAAATTTTACAGACGAAAGATGGAGAAATAAAGTATGATCCTACAACAGCTGGGGCATTATCAGCAGTTTTTCGTGTAGCGATTCAAAATTTAAGTAATCGTGACAATGGAGAACAGGAAAAAGCGTTGGAAATTGAAACGATTACTAAAAGATACACAGACTTTTACGATCTTGTTATCGATGGTCCGAACTTAAAAGAGGGAATGCAAACAAGTGAATTTTGGGACACAGGGGATGTCTATAAAGAAAAGGACAGGTCGGAAAACACAGATGGAGACACAGTCCCACAAGTTCAAGCAGGCCATGGTAAATATGGTATTGCCCCTGTACTCGTTCCAGTTGAAGTGAAAAAACGGTAAAAGAAGGTATGAACATGAGAAAAGGTTCACTTTTTTCCATTCTATTGATTCTAACCATGGGAATGATGGCTGCTTGTTCAAATGGGGTCACAAGTTCCAAGGAGAAGACAGAAATGATTCGCCAAAAGGCTGTTCATAGTAACAACATCCTCTCGACAGAAAAAGGAGACATGATTTTTACCGCAAATATGGACATTAATACGGTGTCGATCACTGACGTAAATAAGATGAAGGTTTTAGCGGAAATCCCAGTTGGAAAAGAACCTGTCCAACTGGCTTTATCCCCTGATGAAAAAACATTGTATGTCTCCTGTCGTTATAGTGGAACAGTTGATTTGATTTCGGTGAAGGATAAGAAAAAAATAGACACCATTCAAGTAGGCAATGAACCATTTGGCTTACTTACAAGCCAAGATGGACAAAAACTTTATGTCGCCAAATTTAGAGAAGACTCTGTGTCTGTTATTAACCTACATGATCAAAAAATAGTGAATGAGATTAAAGTAGGAGATCGTCCGCGGACATTAGCCTTAACTGCAGATGGTAAAAAACTATATGTACCTCAATATTTAGAAGGAACTATTTCTGTCGTAGATACGAAAAAGGAAAAAGTTAAAAAGGTGATCCCATTAGCTGAATCACCAGATCAATCTGATCGAAAAAAAAGCCAAGGAATCCCCAATACATTAGAGCAAATTGTGATTGCACCAGATGGTAAAACCGCTTGGGTAGCTCATTATTTAACGAATATTGATACCCCTATCCATTTTGAAGAAACGGTCTTTCCCGCTATTTCGGTGATTGACTTGGAAAAAGATAAAGAGATCGTGGATAAGCGGAAAGAACTATTTGCAGAAATCAATGTGACAGACAAACAAAATCAAACGATGATCGTCTCAAATCCTGCCGATATTGTGTTTCAATCAGATGGAAATAAAGCGTATGTTGTCATGTCTGGTAGTGAAGATTTAGTGGTGTTCGATTTGAAACGTGGCGGAAACGCAGTTCAAATATTACGAAGAATTGAGGGAAATAACCCTAGGGGAGCCGTTATTTCACCTGATGATCAAATGATTTATGTTCATAATGCGATGAGTCATGATATCGCAACCATTGATACAGGTGGTGACAGCTCATATGCCCGAGTGAAAAATGCTGGGGATAATATGAAGCTCATTAAAAAAGATCCACTATCCCCACTCGTTCGTGAAGGAAAAACGATTTTTTATAGTGCCAATAGTGAGGAATTTGCTACGGATATAACGGGAAATAACTGGATGAGCTGTGTTTCTTGCCATAGTGATGGCGAGTTAAACGGACTAACACTTACGACCCCAAAAGGACCGAGAAACCTTCCTTCTAATGTATTAACAACCGAAACAGGTCTGTTTATGTGGGATGGAAGCCGTGATGATTTTACCGACTACTTAATCACTGTTCAAACAGAAATGGGTGGCATGATGAAATACAAACAAAATGAACCGTTACCAAAAGATGTTCAGCATATGTATGATGCCATGTTTGCCTTCCTTAAAGAACCATCTTCATTTCCTGTACCGAAAAGTCCTTATCGGGAAAATGGAAAATTGTCGCAGGTTGCTTTAGAAGGGAAAGAACTTTTTGAAGGAAAAGGAAATTGTCTTTCTTGTCATGGAGGAAGTATGTTCACAGATAGTGTGAAAGCGGTCGGAAAAGATCATAAGCTTACAACGGATCGCACTGATTTCTTACATGATATCGGCACAGCAAGTTCATTAGATCAACCTTCAGATGGAGATGGAAGAGCTCAATTTACGAACCCTCGGGACGGAAAGAGTTTTGATACACCAACATTAAGGGGAGTATGGGCGACCGCACCTTATTTTCATGATGGAAGTGCAAAGACGATTGAAGAAACGATTGAACGACATCAATATGAATCAGCCCCGAATTTAACTAAAGGTGAAATAGCCAAAATTGCAGAATATGTACGTTCTATTGAATAAAAAATAAAAGATTGACTTTATAAAAAATATCCACTATAATAGACTTTGAAAAGGCTACTAAGTTTGAATTTAATCATATTGTTGGATATATGTAAGTCGTAGCTGCAATGAAGGGTGGGCGATTTTGGTAGTCCTTCTTCATTGATAGCTCGGCTTTTTATTTTGTCAATGATCACCGTTGAAAATAGATATATTACAAATGCATAAATAAACTTATAGTGAAATTACACATTAGGAGGAATTACAATGGTAACAGGTACAGTAAAATGGTTTAATGCAGAAAAAGGTTTTGGATTTATCGAAAGAGAAGGCGGAGATGATGTATTCGTACATTTTTCAGCTATTCAATCTGAAGGATTCAAATCATTAGACGAAGGTCAAGCTGTTACATTTGAAATCGTTGAAGGTAACCGTGGACCACAAGCTGCTAACGTTCAAAAAGCGTAAGTTGTCCATAAGATAAAGGTGGCACGACGAATGAAGTGCCACCTTTTTTTTATTGGTTAGCGTATAAAGTTTAGAAAAGTGGATCGCCTTTAAAAAAGTTGTCCACGTCTAGCTCCAGCGCCGATGATCAAGGCGCTTTTCGCATTTGTTCTTATCAATCTGTGTAAACACCTTATACATTCTTCAGAAATATCCCATCAACATTTTTCGTAAAAAATAAATTCTTTCCAATTGATTTTCTAAAGTAAAGTAAATGTTTTCAAAAGAAAAGTACGATGAGTAATATACTAAGAATCAGCCCCAGCGCCTAATATCATTTCCCCGGGGAGGCGTTATATATTTTGTTGTGATCATACCTGATTCATACTGGCACGGCCTAGGAGCCGTAAGGATGAAAGAGAGGTAGGGCTTTCGTTGTTTTAGGTTTCATACGAGAGGGCTGTAAAAGAGGAATGTTTAAAAAAGTTCTTTATTTAAATAGATTGTTGCTTGCCGGATAAAATGAATGGTTAATAATGGCTTTTAGCATCAATTATCACATCGAATTCTTCAACTTGTGACTAGAAATGGCTACAAAGTTTGTGAAAGTATTCTTTGTTAAAATTGATCAGTGTTTACCACTCACTATTGAAAGATTAAAAAAAATCATGATATATGTATTTGCTATGCGTATCGGAAGGTGCGCTTATTTTTTTTATAATTCTGGCTTACGTTTATAAGGGGGAGCTTAGCCGAGGAAACTTTTGTGGAAAAGTGTTCAATTTCATTTGGCAAAATAGTTGATTATAAATTTAGCCATTGACTAATCTCGTTCTTAAGTCCTCTTTTTTCATCCATGAAATAGCCCTAAATCATCTATGAAAAAAATATACTTCCATTTATTATCATATTTGAATACATATTTTGCTAATGGCCTTAATGAGATGGATATAGTTAATCAATAACATCAATGATTTGACACAATTATGCAGATTCGGGAGGT